>PAFH01000017.1 GCA_002704145.1 Pelagibacteraceae bacterium
AAACAATTGTTGACTTTACTCAATTACTTAACTTAACTCAATTACTTAACTTAAGTTTTAAAAATTAATTATCTAGAATGCTTATTCACTTGAGTTATTGGCGGTCCCAAGGGGAATCGAACCCCTCTTTGTTGGATGAAAACCAACTGTCCTAACCGATAGACGATGGGACCTTAATTTTTAACGTTCTTATTAACAGAAATATCATCAATAATAAACTCTACATTTTTTTGCCCCCTCCACTCATTTAAAGATAGCTTACCAGCAATATTGAAAGCGTTAGATTTTTTGGTAAGCAAATAGGCTCCAAGCTCATTTTCTGTCGCATTAAAAGTTATTGTTTTGATGTTTGATCCTTCAGGACCAACTAATACTGATTTTATATGTTTTTTTCCAACTATCTTATTATTTACAGCTTTTAAATTTTCCATGACAAATTTAGGCTCAGGATTACCGGAGCCGAATGGCGATAGAAGTTCTACTTTTTCATAAAAATCTAAATTTACTGCTGATGGCGCAATTATACTATCTATAAACAGAGATTTTTGTTTTGGTATAATTTCATTAAATTTCTTATATTTATTAAATAGAAAATCTTTAAATAAGTTTATCTTTGAAGAATCAATAGAAAAACCACCAGCCATTTTATGGCCCCCCCCTTTTAGCAAGATATTGTTATTAGTGGCGGACAAGATGGTTGATCCAATATCAAATCCTACAATTGATCTCGCAGATCCTTTTCCAATATTTTTGTTAAATGATATAATTATAGTTGGTTTATTAAATTTATCTTTAATTCTTGATGCAATAATACCAATTACACCCTCGTGCAAATTTTTATCTTGAATAATTAAAACTGGATCATTGAAATTATTGTTAGGATTTTCTAAAATCTTTTTTAAAAGATCTTGTTCTAAAATTTTTCTTTGATTGTTAAATTCATTCAATTCAGATGCAAGTTTAAAGACTTCTTGGGGGTTTGATTTTATAAGTAAATTCGCTCCATGAGAGCATTTGCCTACTCTTCCACCAGCATTAATTCGAGGACCAAGTAAATATCCTAAATGATAAATTGAAGGGCTATTTTCAATTTTACAGATATCTAATAATGTTTTTATGCCTAAATTTTTTTTTTTTTTAATTATCTTTAAACCCTGTTTAACAAAAGCTCTATTTAATCCAACAAGTGGAACTACATCGCACACAGTTCCCAAGGAAACTAAATCTAAATAAAGCAATAAGTTAGGTTCTTCTATAGAATTTTCTTTAAACCAGTTTTTGCTTCTTATGAGCCTATTTAAAGAAACTAAAAACATAAAAGTAACACCTGAGGCACATAGATAATTCAAATTTGATTTATCATCAATCCTGTTAGGGTTTACAATAGAAAAAGCCGAAGGTAATTTAATGTCTGATTGATGATGATCAAGAACAATTACATCAACATTATGTTTTTTGGCATAGTCAATTTCATGAAATGATAATGTACCACAGTCAACTGTAAAAATAATTTTAACTTCTTTTTTAATTAATTCTTCAAAACCTTTAATAGAAGGCCCGTAACCCTCAGTTTTTCTATCTGGTATATAGATCTCATAATCAAGCTTAAGCTCTTCTAAGTACCTGCCAAGTAAAGCTGTTGAAGCGGCGCCATCAACATCGTAATCACCAAAAATTCCTATCTTTTGATTATCTTTAATTAAACTGAAAGTTCGAATTGATGCTTTATTCATATCTAACAATTCGTTAGGATTAGGTAAAAAATTCTTGATTGATGGATCTAAAAAAGAGTTTATATCCTCATTTTTTATGTTTCTTAAACTTATCAATTTAGCTGTTATTTCATCCAATGCGAAATTATCTTTTAAATAAGTAACTTTTTCTTGGTTGCAATCACGTATAATCCAATTCTTATCAGTGACAGATATGGAGTTCATTTTTGGTATTTATTTTTATAAATAGTATTTACATTCCCATGCTTATGTAATGCAATTGTATTTGTTTCGTAGAATTTTTCTGATACTTTCACACCGTTTAATAAATCACCACTAGTTATGGCTGTTGCACAAAACATAACATCTCCTTTAATCATGTCTTCAATATTATATTTTCTTTTGAGATCTGAAATTCCCATTTTTTTTGCTCTTATAGACTCGTCTTTATCTAAAACTAATCTTGTTTGAATTTGAGCGTCATAACAACTAAGAGCAGCAGCTGCTAGAACACCCTCTGGTCCCCCTCCAATTCCTAAATACATATCTACTGGGGAGTCATCTTTAACAGTATAGATAACACCAGATACATCACCATCAGTAATAAGTTTTAGATTTACACCTAGCTTTTTTAGAGAAGATATAAACTTTGCATGTCTTGGCCTATTTAATATACATACAGTTATTTTATCAGGTGTAGTATTTTTTGCTTCAGAAAGATTTGATATATTTTTCTCTACAGAATTGTCTAAATCTACTAAATTTTTAGGCAAACCCGGTCCAATTGCAATTTTTTCCATATATCTATCAGGAGCAAAAAATAAATTATTTCTCTCAGCCGCTGCCAAAACTGAAAAAGAATTTGGCATATTTTTTGCAACAAAATTAGTTCCCTCTAATGGATCTACAGCAATATCTATCTTTTGACCTTTGTTTCTACCAATTATTTCTCCAATATAAAGCATTGGGGCTTCATCCATTTCACCTTCACCAATAACCACCTTTCCATCCATATCAATTTTGTTTAATTCTTTTCTCATTTGATCAACTGCTGCTTGATCAGCTGCAGTTTTATCATTTTTGCCAATAAATTTTGTTGCCCCATAAGCAGCTTTTTCAGTAGCTTTCACAAACAATTCTAAATATTTAGGTTCAAGTGACATTAAATTTTTCCAATTCTAATTAATTTAGGCTTTTTGATTATAAAAGGTTTTCTTTTAATTTGTTTAAAAACTTTTTGTAAATATTCATCTTTACAGATATGAGTAATAATAATTATAGACGAAAATTTTTTCGATTTATTAGGAGTTTGGATTAATCTTTTAATCGAAACTTTATTTTTAGAAAAAATTTTAGTTATATGAGATAAAACACCTGGCTTGTCTAAAACATCAAATCTTAAGTATGCTGAAAAATTTTTTTCAATAATATTTTTGAATTTTAGTTTTTTTCGCTCTTTATTTGATATTGAAAATGGAAACTTTATATTTCCTCTTAAAATTGAAGAAATATCTGAAACTAAAGCTGATGTTGTTGCTTTTGGACCGGCGCCATCTCCTTGAATTAAACTTTCGCCAACAGGTTTTCCTTCAACTATTACTGCGTTTGAAACACCGTTTATTCCAGCAATATATGAGTTTTTATTTATTAAAGTAGGGTGAACTCTTTGTAGAATTTTGTTATTAATAAGTTCAGCAAATCCTAACAATTTAATTTTATAACCAAGTGTTATAGCATAATCGATATCAATTTTATCAATTTCATTTATACCTTCAACGTGAATTTTATTATTAATTAAAGAATTAAAACATAATGAAGATAGGATCTTAAGTTTAGAAGCAACATCATCTCCATTTAAATCTGATTTAGGATTTGATTCAGCGTATCCTAGTTTTTTAGCATTTACCAGGACTTCATCAAAAGTCTTATTGTCTTTTTCCATACTAGAAAGTATATAATTTGAAGTACCATTAAAAATTCCATATATCTTATCAATTTTATTTGCTATTAACCCTTCCTTTAAAGATCTAACAATGGGAACACCTCCACAAACCGCTGCTTCAAATTCTAAATTAACATTATTTTGTTCAGCAATTTTTGATAGCTGATCGCCATACTTTGCTATTAATGCTTTATTAGCAGTTACAACGTGTTTTTTATTTTTTAAAGCTTCAAAAACTAATTTTTTCGCAGCTCCTTCTGCGCCACCTATTAATTCAATTATAATGTCCACATTATCTAATTTTGTAGATTCAAGATAATTTTTAAGCCATTTTTTTTTAGGTATCTTAAAAGAACGTTTTTTTTTTAAATTTTTTGCAGAAACATAAATTATGTTTGGTATACAGTTATTTTTTTTTGCTAAAGTATTCTTATTCTTTTGAAGATATTTATAAAGATAACTTCCAATATTTCCCAGTCCTATTAAAGCGATATTCAATATTTTTTTTTGTTTCATTATTTACTCTCTTATAGAGATATTTGGATAATCTTTTTCTTTGCCTTGATTTATAAGGTACTTTGAAATTGTATCAATATCGCAATTATCAATAATAACACATATATTCTTTATATCTTTTGTATTTTTTTTGTTTCTATCGTCGTCACTTGTTTTTTTTTCTATTTTTTTTTCAATTGATTCCTTTTTTTCTTTAATATTTCTTTTTAATACAACTTTTTTTTTATTTTCCTTCGCTTTTTTAATCTGAGCATAGTTTTTATTTTTTTCCTTTTTAATCTTTTTTAGCAAGGCCTTTTTTTTCTTAATTTCATTATCTGACAAAATCTTAATCTTTTTTTTATTATTTTCTTTGTTTGAAATACTTATTTCTTTATTTCCTTTTTTATTAGTGCTTAAATTAAGTTCCACTAAATTATTTTCATTTGGTTTTTTTTTGTCTATTATTTTAACCTCCAAAGTTAAGTTATCTTGAAAATATTGTTCTGCCTCATCTTTATTAATGCAAATGTGATCGCCACATATAAGGACAGTTTTTGGTTTGCTGCAACTAATAAGGAATAAAGAAAGTAATGTGAATAATATTATTCTCATCTTAGTGCCATTTTTTCATTAAAATTAAACAAAAGGTTCATATTTTGAATAGCTTGACCAGAAGCACCTTTTACTAAATTATCTATTGCAGAAAAAATAACAATTCTATTCTTGACTTTTGTTTCACAAATTGAAATCTCACAATTATTTGTATTTAAAACATTGCCTGTTCCTAATGAAAAATTTATTTTATGAATTTTAATAAATTTTTCTTTTTTATAATATTTAATTAATTCATTTCTTAACTTTATAATTGAAGAGTCTTTACTTAAATCTACATAGATTGTACTTAATATACCTCTATATGTTGGTAATATGTGAGGATTAAATGAATACTCTATTTTTTTAATAGAATACTTTTTTAATTCTTGATCTATTTCTGCAATATGTCTGTGATTTTTAATTCCATATGCATGGATTGATGAGTAAATATTTTTATGTTTAAATTTTCTTTTCAAATTTTTTCCAGCACCTGAAAAACCAGACTTTGAATCAATTGTTAAGTTTTTTAGTTTTATTAATTTTTTTTTGATAAGTGGAACTAATGGGATTTGGATGGATGTAGGGTAACACCCTGGATTAGCAATAATTCTATAATTCTTAATTTTTTTTTTCACAAATTCTGATAAAGAATAAATTGAATGTCTTAATAGTTTTATAGCTTTATGTTTTTTATTATAATATTTCTTATAAACGGATGGGTTAAGTAATCTGAAATCTGCTGATAAATCAATAAATCTAATTTTTTTGTATTTAAAATAAATCTTTTTAATCAATTTCTGAGACTCTCCATTTGGTAGTGACAAAAAAACTAAATCAATTTTTTCCCAATTAATTTTCTTAATAGAAGATATTTTTGGTAAACTTTTTTTAATTCTTTTATCAAAGAAGGATATCTTTCTTCCTAAGTTTCTAGTAGCACACAAATACAAGATTTTTACTTTAGGATGTTTTGAAAGTAAAAATATCAGATCCAGGCCTGTAAATCCAGTGGCCCCTATCACAGCTATATTAATTTTTTTTGTCATAAATCTTTATAACATTGTCTTATTGATTGTTAAATTTAAATGATTATCTTTTAGAAAATTGGAAACTTCTTCTGGCTTTTCTGTGGCCATATTTCTTTCTCTCGACAACCCTCGAGTCACGTGTGGTCAATTTATCTTTTTTTAAATTCTTTTTTAATAGTTCATCATGGCTTATAAGTGCTTTAGAAATACCTAAAATTATTGCTCCTGCCTGTCCAGATAATCCGCCACCTTTTACAGAGCATTTTACGTCATAAATTGTTCTAACATCTGATAACTCAAGCGGTCTTGTAACTATAATTTGGTGAACAGGTCTTTTAAAATATTGATTCATAACTTTGCCATTTACATAAATATTACCTGATCCTTTTTTAACCCATACTTTAGCAATAGATCTTTTTCTTCTACCCGTAGCATATTTGCTATCTTTAAAATCTAATTTAATTTTTTTTAAATTTTGTGCTGTTGTAGTATTTTCCATTAGTTTCTTAATATATTTTTTTTATTTAATTTACCAAAATCAACTATTTTTGGTTTTTGTATTTCATGGGGATGTTTCTCACCAGAATAAATTTTTAATTTTGTAAGTTGTTTTTTTGCTAGAGGTCCACCAGGTAACATTCTTTTAACGGCTAATTTTAAAATTTCATTAGTTTTATTTTTTTCCTTTAGTAATAAAGGAGTTGTTTCTTTAATTCCTCCAGGATGACCTGTATGTTTAAAGTATTTTTTTTCCTTAAATTTTTTTCCAGAAAATTTTATTTTATCAATATTAGTGACAACTACAAAATCCCCGTTATCAATATGCGGATTAAATTGTGGTTTGTTTTTACCTCTTAATACTTTAGAAATATATGAGGCCAATCTACCAACGGAAGCGTTTTCAGCGTTAATTAAGTACCAATCCTTTTTAACTTCTTTTTTTTTAATAAATGGTGTCATGATTACTGGCGTTAGTTACTAATTTTATGTTAAAATGTCAATTTAATTTATATATCTATAATATAGATTAATTACACTTAATGTCAGCAGTAAGCTAAATATTTGATGGCCTGAAGCCAAAAAAATATTTACATCGCTTATTAATGTAACAACACCAAGAATAATTTGGATCAATAAAAATAACAAAACATAAAAAAATGGTTTATTTAAATGTTTAATTTTTTTTTTTAAAATAAAATAACCGATAAAAGAAGAATAAAGCGTAATAAAATAAGCAATGTTTCGATGATAAAACTGAACTAAACCATGATTTTCAAAATTAAATAGCTCTTTAAAAGTTCCATTGTCAGTCTCATTTGGAAAATAATTATAGTTCATAAGGGGCCATGTTTGATAAACTTTTCCAGCATCAAGACCCGAAACAAATGCTCCTAAAATAACTTGTAAAAAAATTAGTAATATAAATAAATAGAAAAGATAGTCATACTCTTTACGTATAATAATTTTGTTAAAATTACTTTGATTTTTGACATCAAGTAGTATCCAAAATATAATTGATATTATAACAAACGCTATAAATAAGTGAACCGAAAGCCTATAATGACTGACACTGACATTATTCACCAATCCGCTAGAAACCATATACCAGCCTATAATACCTTGAGTAATAATCAGAAACAAAATAATTAAACAAGGGATAAAATATTTATCATGAAGTTTTTTTGTAAAATAAAAATACAAAAATGGTAACAAAAAAAATAGACCTATTATTCTACCCAAAATTCTATGAAAATATTCCCAGTAAAAAATGATCTTAAATTCTTCAAGACTCATTCCATTATATAATAATTTATATTGAGGTATCTCTTTATAGAGTGAAAAATAATAATTCCAATCTTCATTTGTTAAGGGTGGCAATATTCCTTTTACAATCTCCCATTCAGTAATTGATAATCCAGAGTCTGTTAATCTAGTTAGGCCACCTACAACTACCATTATAAATATCAAAAAAAAGGATAATAAAATCCAATAATAAAATAATTTAAGGTTTTTATTTTCAGCAGTTAACATATATTGATTATATAATTTAAATATATAAAATAATATTATCTAAATGTCGCTATGGTGAACAAAAATATTCTTAGAATAAGAAAACAACTAGATACACTAGACAATCAGTTTTTAGATTTAATTAAGAAAAGAAGTAGTCTAGTAGATAAGGTATTAATAAACAAAAAATTTAAAAAGGATATAATTGACAATAAAAGAATTTCCAAAATTTTAGCGACTATTTCTAAAAAATCTAAAAAAAAAAAATTGATCCAAAAATAACAAAAAAGATATGGATTTCTATGATCAGAGCTTACATAGAATACGAATTTAGAAATTTTAAAAAAAAATAATTATTTACTATGAGGAGGTAATTTTTTTTCAACGAAAAATTCATGTTTTCTAGTATTAGGATTATACTTTTTTAATTTCAGTTTATCTTTTGCTTTTTCGCCTTTAGTAGGTTTTTTAGCGTAATAAATAAATTTACTATCGGGGTTACTTTCTGGAACAAGTCGAATTTTAATGTGAGTTTTTTTTGCCATAGTTTTTTAAGTTTTTTAGCTTAGTTAAAATTTGTTTACTTTTATATTTAATTTCTTTTTTATAATAATCAGCTTTTAAACTATTAGAATTATAATCGTCAAGTGTATTTATATTTGATTTAAGTACATTTTTTGCTCCGTTTATAGTCATCCCTTTATCTTTTAGTAAAAATTTAATTAATTTTAATAAGCTAATTTGTTGTGATGAATAGTATCTTCTACCGTTTATAATTTTTGGTTTAATTTGTACAAATTGTTTTTCCCAATATCTCAAAACATAATTGGCAGGTTTATTTGAATTAGTTGATTTCAAATTTAAAAGTTCAGATAATTCAGTTATGTTAATCAGTTTTTTTTCCATTATAAATTATTAATTTTTTTATCTAAATTTTTGGAACATATAAAACTGGCAGACTTTCTGGCAGATATTACAAAAGGCTCTTTTGTTTTAGGATTGCGGCCTATTCTTTGACTTTTGTTTAATAACCTAAAAGTACCAAAATTACTTATCTTTGTGGTTTCTTGCTTAATTAGAGACTTAAGCGACTCTAATATGTCATCAGTTATTGTTGAAATGTAAATATTAGAAAGACCAATTTTTGAATGAATTTCTTTTGAAATATCTTTTTTGGTAAGTTGTTTTGGTTTATTTTTTACCATCTAAATGGTTTAAATTGCTTTTAATTTCATTCATTAAATTTCCTCTAATTATTCTATAACATAAATCAATTGAATAATAAAATCCTAGTGCATCTGTGCTTCCATGACTTTTTACAACTGGGCCATTGAGACCTAAAAATATTGCACCATTATATTTTCTAGCATCTAATTTAGATTTAAATTTTTTTAAAGAAAAATAAGAAAAAAATAAAGAAATTTTCGAAAAAAAATTTTCAGTTAAAGATTTTTTAAGACTATCTGTTACAAACTTCGCTGTGCCCTCTGCAGTTTTAAGAGCAATGTTACCAGTAAAACCATCTGTCACAATAACATTAGTTTCGCCTTCCATTAATTGATTTCCTTCTATATATCCATTAAATAAAAAATTTTTATCATCACTTAAAGACTTTAGTTTTGCATAAGTCTTTTTTAACACTTCAGTTCCTTTTATTTCTTCTGAACCAATATTAAGCAATGAAACATAGGGTTTACTACCAGGAAATATAGATTTATAAAGAGCTGCTCCCATTTCAGAGAAATCAATTAAATTATTTTCATCACATTCAATATTGGCACCTAAGTCTAAAACTACACTCATTCCTTTTTTACTTGGCCAAAGACCAGCTAATGCCGGTCTACTGACATCTTTTATCATTTTTAAAATCATTTTTGAGATAACAAATAATACTCCTGTATTTCCTGCAGATAAACTTATATCTGCTTCTCCATCAATTTGAGCTTGAATCGAATTCCACATACTAGTATTTTTTGAATTTTTAATTGCTGTTAATGGAGTTTCTTCATCTGAAACTACAGAGTCTGTATGCACTATTTTTACTCGAGATTCTTCAATTTTTAATCTATTAAACTCTTTTTTTAACAAATCTTCACTTCCATAAAGATAAATAAAGAAATCATTTTTTGACTTATTTTTCTCTAAAAAAATCTTAAGACCTTCAATATTTTTTTTAGGTGCGTTTTCACCTCCCATTGCATCAATAGCAATAGTAATTTTTTTTGTCATTTTATGATTAAATATCTAAAATTTTTTTTCCGTTATAATAGCCTGATTTAAGATCAACATGATGGGAAAGTCTGTACTCACCACTTTTTTTGTCTTCAACTATATTCTTAGAAGAAATTTTATGGTGAGATCTTCTCATTTTTTTTTTGGACGTTGATGTTTTTCTTTTCGGTACAGCCATTATTTTATTCTAAAATTAATTGCATCTTTTATCATATTTTTGGGGTTTATTTCAAAACAAAAATAAAAAAAATTATCGAAATAATGCTTAAAATAGTCATATTTATCGTCATTTTTGTTATTCAAATAATCAAAGTATTTATAAACTAATTTTCTATTAATAGAAAAGCTTTCTTTAGAAACATTTATTTTTAATAAAATGTCATAAAATATTTTATTTAATTCCTTCATCTTTTTATTTACCGAAACATCTCCAAAGCCTAATTCACGTAAATCGTTTTCTACACTATGGAATAAATTATCATAATTTTTTTGAGAAAATTTAATTTTTTTAAGCTTTAAAACAATTAATATCACTGAAAAATGAAAAAAAATAAGATAAATTCGACTTTCAAACGTATCCTTTAATTTAACCTTATTGTAAAAATATAAATTTCGAGACAATTGGAGTAATGTGTTATAAAGAATATAATTATGTTTGTTTTTAGTAAAAATCATTTTTTTAGTTTTTATACAATTTTATTCATCTTTTTTACATCTTGTCAATTACAAGAGCCATCAAAAAATCATGGAATTGTATTTTTAGAAAATAGATCAAAACAATTACTAGTAAATAAGTCAAATAAGAATGATGTTATTAAGATAATGGGTCAGCCTCATTCAAGCTCAATTAGAAACGATAATACATGGATTTATTTAGAAAGAACTTTAAGTAAAGGAAAATATCATAAACTTGGGCAGCATGTTTTAAAAAAGAATAATACTTTAGTTTTAAATTTTGATAAGTTCGGTATCTTAGTTTCAAAAAAAATCTACAATAAAAATAATATCAATGAATTAAAATTTAGTGAGAAGAAAACAGAAAATAAATTAAGTAAAAAGAGTTTTGTTGGTGCTTTTTTACAAAGTGTTAAGCAAAAAATGTATGGTAATAAAAAATAACTATTTTTTTAGTGAGCTATTACAGCCAGTAATAATAAAGCAACTATATTAGTTATCTTTATCATTGGATTTACCGCTGGCCCAGCAGTATCTTTATATGGATCACCTACTGTGTCACCAGTTACTGCTGATTTATGTGCTTCAGAGCCTTTGCCACCAAAATTACCGTCTTCAATATATTTTTTTGCATTATCCCAAGCACCTCCGCCAGCAGTCATAGAAACAGCTACAAATAAACCGGTAATAATAACTCCTAATAACATTGCACCTAATGATGATAGAGCAGCTTCGATGCCGCCTATTTGAAGAATAATAAAATATAAAATTATCGGTGACAGAACAGGTAGTAAAGAGGGAACAATCATTTCTTTAATAGCTGCTTTAGTAAGCAAATCAACTAACCTCCCATAATCTGGTTTTCTTTTTCCTTTCATTATTCCAGGAATCTTTTTAAATTGTCTCCTAACTTCTATTACCACTGCGCCCCCTGCTCTACCTACAGCTTGCATACCCATAGATCCGAAAAGGTAAGGTAACATTCCTCCAATCAATAATCCTGCTACTACAAAAGGATTTGATAAATCGAAAGTTACATTTACACCTTCTAGAGCTGAACCTTTTACAGTCGAAAAATATTTTATATCCTCTGTATACGCAGCGAATAAAACAAGCGCTCCTAAACCTGCAGAACCTATGGCGTATCCTTTTGTTACAGCTTTAGTAGTGTTTCCTACAGCATCTAGAGCATCTGTTGTTTTTCTTACATTTTTTGGAAGTTTTGACATTTCTGCTATACCGCCAGCATTATCGGTAACAGGTCCATAAGCATCTAATGCAACAACCATTCCTGTTAAGGCAAGCATTGATGTTACTGCTATAGCTATTCCATAAAGTCCAGCCAAATTATTAGTAAACAAAATTCCTCCAACAATTATCAATGCTGGAATTGCTGTTGCTTCCATCGAAATTGCTAAGCCTTGAATTACATTCGTTCCATGACCAGTCGTTGATGATTTTGCAACTGACTGTACTGGCCTGTAATTAGTTCCAGTATAATATTCAGTAATCCAAATTAACAAACCTGTTATAACAAATCCTACAACTCCGCATAAAAATAAGTTAAATCCTGTAAAAGTTTTATCACTGCTTTTATAAATTTTATCTAGGCCTAATATTGAGTCCGTTATTGGGTAAAGAATTAAAAGCGATGTTATAGAAGTTACAATAAAACCTTTGTACAGAGCGCCCATTATATTTTTACTTTTTCCTAATTTTACAAACCAAGTGCCGATTATTGAGGTAAGTATACAAGAACCACCTATAGCAAGTGGATAAATCATAAGACTGTTATCAGATGGAAAAAAAATTGATGCAAGGACCATTGTTGCTACAATAGTTACTGCATAAGTTTCAAATAAGTCTGCTGCCATACCAGCACAATCTCCAACATTGTCGCCAACGTTGTCTGCTATAACTGCAGGATTTCTTGGATCATCTTCCGGAATACCAGCTTCGACCTTTCCAACTAAGTCTGCGCCAACATCTGCACCTTTTGTAAAAATACCTCCACCTAATCTTGCGAATATAGATATTAGAGATGCACCGAAACCAAGAGCTACAAGGGCATTAATGATTTCTCTACTATCAACATTTAAATTAATCAAAATAATATAGTAAATTGTAATAGATAATAAAGCTAAACCAGCGACTAACAAACCTGTGATAGCACCAGACTTAAAAGCTATTGTTAATCCTGACTGCAAACTACTTCTTGATGCCTCAGCTGTCCTTACATTAGCTTTTACTGAAATTAGCATTCCTACATATCCAGCAACACCAGACAAAAATGCACCTATGAAATAACCGAGTCCTACTAATAAATTAAAAAAATAAGTTATAATTGCTAATACAATAATTCCGACAACTGCTATTGTTTTATATTGTCGATTTAAATAAGCTTTGGCGCCAATTTGAATAGCTTCGGCTATTTCTTGCATTTTAGAGTTTCCTGGACTAGCCGAAAGAATTTGTCCTGATAATAAATAACTGTAAGCTACGCCTAAAATACCAGTAAATGAGATTAAGTACAATAATTCTAAATAATTATTCATATTGAGGGATAAATGCCAAAAAAATCTTTAAAAGGCAAGTCAAATAATAAATAAAAGATAAGCTATTCACCCTTTTCTCTAACGATTTTAGACAATTTATCTAAAATAGCATTCAGGTAACCTATCTGAGATTTTTCTAAAAAAAATTCAGATGCATTTACGTATTCATTTATCACAACTTTTTTTGGTATATTGTGCTTGAACATAAGTTCAAAAACAGCAGAAAATAAAATTATTTTTAGCAATTTATCAGTTTTTTTCAAATTTATATCACTTCCTAAGTGTTTTGTTACAGTTTCTTCAATTAACTCTAAACGTTCCAAGGTTCCAGAAACTATATCTTTTATGTATTTTTTATACTGATTTTTCGGATAATTAATTTCTTCATCTGGATTTAGCAAGAAACCATAAATTTTTTGTATAACTTTTACTCTAGGTAAATTACTATTTAATTTTTTTTGGTTCATTTTTAATCAGAGAGATAATAGCCTTTGCAGCCTCAAATCCTTTGTTTTTTTTTAAATTATTCTTTATCAATGAACTTCTTTGTAAAGCTTGTTTTTTGTTTAAAGATGTAATAATTCCGTTTGATATCGGTTTTCTATATTTAATAGAAATTTCCTGTATTGATTTAAAAGTAGTTGAACAAATAAAATTAAAGTGCGGAGTTTCTCCTTTGATAACACACCCTAAGCAAATAAAAGCATTAAATTTATTAATATATTTTTGAATTACAGATGGAATTTCAAAAACTCCTGGTGCATTGATAATGCTAATCTTTAGATTAGTCTTTTTAAGGCTTTTTTGGGCTCCTAAAATAAGATTATTTGATATAACATTATAATAATTAGCATTTACAATTAAAATTTTTTTCATTTTATAATTTCTTGTTTTTTTATTTTTATTCCAAAACCATCCAAACCAATAATCTTTTTTTTAGACCTAGTAACAAGTACCATATTTTTAACTTTAAGATCTTTAATAATTTGAGCTCCAATACCGTAGTATCTAAGTATTAAATTATCTTTATCGTTTTTGTCTATTTTTTTATTGTTAATAATAATAAGTATAAAATTGTTAAATTTTATAAGTTTTTTAAGAGAGTCTTTTACTTTTACGTTTTTAAACATCAATTTTGAATTCGATACACTTGTTGCAATCACTCGAACTCTGATATTTTTTTTGTTAATAAAACGTCCTTTTTTTACAACATAGTTCTTAAGATTATTCAATTTATTTTCATAGATTGAAAATTCAAATTTCCCAAATCTTTTAATTTTAATTTGTTTAGTTAATAGTTTTAAAATAAGTTTTTCATTTCTTAATCTATAAGAAATTAAATCTTCGATAGAGGCTATTTTAATTTTGTGTTTTTTTGAAAACTTCTCAAGATCTTTTAATCTAGCCATTCTACCATCCTCATTCATGACTTCACAGATAACAGCACTAGGGTTAAGTTTAGCTAATTTAGAAATGTCAACAGAAGCCTCCGTGTGACCAGCTCTTTCTAGAACTCCTCCAGTCCGAGCTACTAAAGGGAATACATGACCCGGTGAAACTAAATCTTTAGTTTTTGATTTAGGATTAATTGCTACCTTAATAGTTTTTGCTCTATCATAAGCTGAAATCCCAGTCGAAATTCCCGTCTTAGCTTCTATAGAAATTGTAAACGCTGTCTGCATTCTTGATTTGTTGCTTCTTGACATTAAAGGTAATTTAAGTCTATCAACATGCTTTTTTGATAGTGCTAAACAAATCAAACCTCTTCCATGTTTAGCCATAAAGTTTATATTTTTATAATTACTTTTTGATCCAGGAATTATTAAATCACCCTCGTTTTCTCTATCTTTATCATCTACCAGGATAAACATTTTACCTCTTTTGGCATCCTGTAAAATTTTTTTGATAGGTGAAAATAATCTTTTAGACATAATTTAGATTTTCAAAATATATTTACTAAAAATGTCAAGTTCTACGTTAACAATATCATTAGTTTTAAGTTGTTTCAAATTAGTAAGTTTTAAAGTGTGAGGTATTACTGTTATTTCAAAAAAATTATTGAGAACTTTTGAAATTGTTAAAGAAACACCATTTATTGAAATTGAAGCCTTTTCAATTAAAAGTTTTTGAAGACTTCTATTAACAAGTTTTAATTTAATTAACCAAGCTTTGTCTATAAAATTAATACTTTTGATAATTGCTGTAGTATCAACATGACCTTGAACATAATGGCCAGAAATTTTTTGCCCATGAATAAGAGATTTTTCAATATTAATTTCTTTTCCTATTTTGATATTTTTAAAATTTGAACGATTTATAGTTTCTTTTGAAAGATAAAATAAAAATGACTTTTTTTTTATTCTTATCAGAGTTAAACAAACACCATCGCAACATACTGACTCACCTATATCTTGTTTTTTAAACTTAATATTAGAGCTTATTTCTATAACAAGACTTCCTTTTACATATCTTGGGCTTTTTTTAATACCGATTATTTTTCCTTTATTATATATTATTCCATTAAACATTATTTAATTTAACCTTTAAAATACTTTCACCATTTAAATTTACTTTAATTTTTTTAAATTTTCCCAGATTTTTCAACATAGTTGAAGATGTATTATTTCTTCCATCTTTATTTAGTTTTTTAAATGATTTAAACAAATATAAATTTGAAACAAAGTTCTTGTTTAGTAAATCTTTTAAAAAAATCAATCCACTTTCTATTAGAATTCTATTATACCCAAATTTTTTAAGTTTTGTAAATAAATTCACATAATCACTTTTGTTTTTTAACTTATCAATAAAAATAAATTTTATATTTTTTTTTTTAAAGAAATTAATCTTATCGATGTTTGAGCTTGAGGTTATTATAATAATTTTTCTATTCATGTTATCTTTAAATAACCTTAGATTTTTTTTCAATTTCAACTTCAGATCTAACAGAATTACGTCTGGTTTTAATTTATCAAAACCTTCTATACGGCAATTTAATAAAGAATTATCCAGATTTACAGTTTTGGATGTTGAAATAATCGCCTGATATTGGGATCTTAGTAAATGACCTCTTTTTCTTGAAGCTTCATTAGTAATCCATTTTTTATTTTTATCAATAGAATAAAAATCTTTAGATATAGCAATTTTCGCATCTATAGTTGGAAGAATTTTGTTGTGAAGATTAAAATAACTATCGTAAAAACCACTAAATAAATCTATCTTTTTTTTATAAACTTTAATGTTTTTGTTATTCATTTTTGTTTTTAATTTTTTTGAAGTTCGTTGGTCAACGTCATTGAACATATAATATATTCGTTTAATTTTCTTTTTTAATATGATATTTGTGCACGGTGGAGTGACACCATAATGTGTGCAAGGCTCAAGAGTAACAAAAATGTCTGAATCTTTAAAATTTTTTTTTTTATTTAAGGCATTAAATTCAGCATGAGGTCTTCCATTTATTGAAGTGTAACCAGATGAAATAACAGAATTATTTTTAACTACCACACAACCAACGGATGGATTCATCTTGGTTTTACCTAGATTAATCTTTGCTTTTTCAAAGGCTAATTTTAAATAGTAATTATGATTTATTTTCATCTAAGCTACCGACAAACTGTTCAAAATCCTTAGCCTCTTTAAAATTCTTATAGACAGAGGCAAAACGAACATAGGCAACTTTATCTAAACTTGATAGACCTTCCATAATAAACTTTCCGATAGTCGGCGTTGGGATTTCACTTTCTCCTAAACCCTCTAGGTTTCTTACAATTTTTGATATAAATTTTTCTATAGTTTCGGAGTCGATTGGTCTTTTTCTGGTTGCTATTCTTATAGATTTAGAAATTTTATCTCTGTCGAAAGGTTCTCTTTTACCGTTACCTTTAATTACTGTAAGTTCTTGAAACTGCACTCTTTCAAAAGTCGTAAATCTTTCTTTCCTATCGCATCCACATAATCTACGACGTCTTATTGCTGTGCCATCCTCAGTTGGTCTGGAGTCTACGACAGAGGTATCTTTTTCTCTACAAAATGGACAAAGCATTGTTATAAAATTGTATTTAATTACTATATATAGGAAAAGCTGAGCAAAGATCAACAACCTCTTTTTGAACTTCTTTTTCTATTTTAGCATTATTTTGACCTTTTTCACTTAAACCTTTTAAAACTTTTGTAATTAAGTCACCTATTAATTCAAATTCTTTAGGCCCAAACCCTCTTGTTGTACAAGCGGGTGTGCCCAATCTTATTCCTGATGTAATCATAGGGCTTTGAGTGTCAAAAGGTATTCCATTTTTATTACACGTAATATTTGACTTAACTAAAGAAGCTTCTGCGTCTTTGCCTGTAATATTAAAATCACGTAAGTCTAACAACATCAAATGAGTGTCTGTTCCACCTGAAAAAATTTTAAAACCATTTTTTTCTAACTTATTTGCTAAAACTTTAGCATTATTAATTACATCTTTAACATATTTATTAAAATCATTTGATAGAGCTTCTTTGAAACAAACTGCTTTTGCAGCAATTACATGCATCAACGGTCCTCCTTGTAATCCAGGAAAAATTGCACTATTAAATTTTTTAATTAATTCTTCTTTATTGGTTAGTATAATTCCTCCTCTAGGGCCTCTTAAGACTTTATGTGTTGTAGATGTAACTACATCTGCATATTTAGTAGGATTTGGATAAGCACCACCTGCAACCAAACCAGAAAAATGCGCCATATCTACTAATAGGTATGCTCCAACTTTATCACAAATTTCTCTAAATTTTTTAAAATCTATAATTCTTGAATAAGCACTTCCCCCTGCGATTATTAACTTAGGTTTATTTTCTAAAGCTAACTTTTCAACGTTGTCATAATCTATAAGACCAGTATTTTTATCTACATCATAATGAATAGCATTAAACCACTTTCCAGATTGAGCAGGTTTCGCTCCGTGAGTTAAATGACCTCCAGAATTTAAACTCATACCCAATATAGTATCCCCAGGTTTAATTAATGCTAAGTACACTGCTCCATTTGCTTGGGCTCCTGAATGAGGCTGAACGTTAGCAAAAGAACAATTGAATAATTTTTTAGCCCTTTCAATTGCCAGTTTTTCTGAAATGTCTACATGTTCGCACCCACCATAATATCTTTTGCCAGGGTAACCTTCAGCATATTTGTTGGTCAAAACAGATCCTTGGGCTTCTAATACTGCTTTAGAAACAATATTTTCAGATGCTATCAATTCTATGTGATTTTGTTGTCTTATAAACTCGTTATTAACTGACACATAAAGTTCATTATCTGATTTTTCTAAACTAAGTTTAAAAAAATTATTTAAAAATTTATCAATTTTTATTGCTGTTGACATAATTATATTTTTTTTACTCTTCTCAAGTGTCGGCCACCCTCAAATTTAGTAGATAAAAATTTTGAAACTAAATTTAAGGCAGCTGGTTTAGTAGTTAGTCTCGATCCAATTGCGATTATATTAGCATTATTATGTTGTCTAGACAACTTAGTAGATTTAATACTATAGCAAACTGCTGCTCTAATCCCTTTGGTTTTATTAGCACTTATAGCCATACCTGTTCCCGAGCCACAGACAAGTATGCCTACTTCACTTTTTTTGGCTTTAAGTCTATTGGAAACTTTTTTTGCATAATCTGGATAATCAACTGAACCCTCATCATTAGGGCCCAAATCTATTATAGACAAATTATTATTAATCAATTTTTCTTTTATCAGTTCTTTAAGTTTAAACCCAGCATGATCAGAAGCTATACAAATTTTTTTAAATAATGATTTCAATCTAGTTAAATGGATTTTCTAAAACACAAGCAACTAAATGTATTCTAGACTGCTCTCCGCCATTAAAAAAATTATGATATTTTGTATTATTAGTTATTGTTACGTGACCGTCAGCAGGTAAATGTTTCGCAACGTTTTCGATAACCATAGAACATCCTAGATTAGTAATTATTGGTATATGTAACCTAGGTTCTGGGTCTTTATGCCAGCTTAAAGTCGATCTTGGCTCTTTTAATAATAATCTTACTCTTCCAAGTTTAAATTTTTTTTTTAAAGTTTTATATACGTTATTAAAATAAGTATTTTCAAATTCAGAACATAATTTTGTATATTGAGACTCATCTATAGGTACATCTCTAACAACTTCTTTCCCCTTTTCATCAGGTATAGTCCAATAAATACCTCTTATATTATTTCCTTTTATAGAGTCTTCGTCATTTGGAATCTGATTTAATGGAATTGCTCCAAAATTAGAAACACCATTAGGTGATGAAAACCCCTTTTTTTCAAGAATAAGTTCTAAATCCGATCTCATTTTTTGTATATCAAATTTAAGATTTGGAACTTTGTAAAAATCTGAGTAATTTAACTGTGCCATATTATCTTTTTATAACTCTTTACAGATTGTTTATAATATATCATTTGTCGCATCAAACAAAATTTTATAACTTATATACATGAAGATTGTTGGAAAATACCCAGACATAAGATTGCGAAGAATTCGCAACTCATCTTGGATGAGAAGACTTATCGCAGAAAATGATTTAAGTGTTAATGATCTTATTTTGCCTATTTTTATTAGGGAAGGAAAAAATAAAGTAGAAAAAATTAAAACAATGCCTGGAGTCTTTAGATATACTGTAGACAAACTCAATGTAATTATGAAAGAAGTTAAAAAATATAAGATACCTATGGTAGCTTTATTTCCTTATACACCTAATTCAAAAAAAGATAATTTAGGTAGTGAGGCGCTTAATGAAAATAATTTAGTCTGTAAGTCTATTCGGTATATAAAAAAAAAATATTCAAAAATTGGTATAATGTGTGATGTTGCTTTAGATCCTTATACTGACCATGGACACGATGGCATTATAATTAATAAAAAGATCGATAATGACGAGACAATAAAAATACTTATAAAACAATCTATACTTCAAGCAAAAATGGGCTGTGACGTAATTGCTCCATCCGACATGATGGATGGTAGAATTAAAGCAATTAGAAAAGCTTTAGATAAAGAAAATTTGAAAGATGTAAACATATTATCCTACTCTGCTAAATATGCATCAAATTTTTATGGTCCATTTAGAGATGCAGTTGGATCAAATAAAAAACTAAAGTTCGATAAAAAAACTTATCAAATGGATTTTCGAAATTCAAATGAAGCGTATAGAGAAATTGGTTTAGATATTAAAGAAGGCGCAGATATCGTAATGGTTAAACCAGGACTGCCTTATCTTGATATAATCAAAAATATAAAAGATAAATTTAAAATCCCAGTGTTTGCATATCAAGTCTCAGGGGAATATAGTTTAATAAAATTTGGTATTCTTAATAAATTAATTAATGAGGATACAATATTTGAAAGTTTGATATCATTTAAAAGAGCTGGAGCTTCAGCAATTGTAACTTATTTTGCTTTAGATATAGCTAAAAAAATTTCCTCTTAATTAAAATATCTTTCTAGAATTATTCTCGAATTAGGAAAAACCAAATTATTTAGGGAGAAAAATTTATTAAATAAAATATTTCTTGTAAACTCCAAAGATTTTTTTATGAGTAAATCATTCATTTTATCTGGTATTATTTGATTTATCAAAAAAACTGGTACATCATAAATATTTTCATCAATCTTAATCTTTTGTAGTTGAAAAACATCTAAATTTAATTTTTCACTAAAAGAATGAAGATTAGTATCATAACCAAGTTCTTTAATTAAATTAATTTCAAAAAAAATATAATAAAAAATCCAATTATCTTTATTAATAAAATTAATAAAATTTTCAAACAATTGATAAATCGTCTTATTGGGTTGTTCTTCGGGTAAGAGAGAGTTTAATAATGAACACAGAGATGTAATTGCTGATGTTCTTTTCTTATCATTAAAAAACATCGGAGCAATAGGTTTAATGAGTTCAGTTTTAAAATAACCTATTTTGTTATCATTTTTTGTATTGTTAATTACAAATATTTTGTTAGATATTTGCAAATAATTTCTTATTTTACGAGAATTACCTCCATATACTATTCCGCCTACTTTACCCTTATGAGGAGTAAAAACATTTATGATATTAGCGTTTTCTCTAAACTTTCTTTTAGATAAAAGATAAGATTCACTTTCCCAGTTCATGAAATTTTAAGAATTTGAAGTAATTTAGAAGCAGCATTTTGTTGTGCATCTTTTTTTGATAATCCTGTTCCCATAATTTTTTTTGAATTTGGTATCTGAACATCTGTTTTAAATGTTGGTCTATGTTGAGGTCCAGTTTTTTTATAAAAAGTATATTTAGGTAATACCTTAAAATTTTTTAAACTATATTCTTGCAATCTAGTTTTTGAATCTATTAAGAGAACAATAGATTTATCTAGAAAATCTTTCCATAGGTGTATGACTACTTTTTCTGCCGGTTTAAGGCCACTATCTCTATATATGGCACCAATGATAGCCTCTAGACAATCACTTAAAATTTTATCTTCAGATCTTTCTAAATTTCTAATTGAGGTTCCTAGTAACATGAATTTTCTTAGATTTAGTTTTTTTGCAATTTTGAAACAAGATTTCTTATTAACTAAATTTGCAAATTTTTTATCGATAATTCCTTCTTTTTCATTTGGGTAAATATCAATTAATTTTTTTGAGATTATTAAACCAAGTACTCTGTCTCCTAAAAATTCAAGTCTTTCATTATTATTCTCGTAATCGTAACTTTTATGTATTAAAGATTGTTTCAATAAATCTTGATTTTTAAAATTGAAATTAATTAAGCTCTCTAAATCTTTTAAATTTCTATTCATTGAATTTTACGAAAAGTTCTATCTAAGCGAAAAGACTTTTTTAAGTTCCATATTTTAAACAAATTCGACTCTACTGTATCATTAGAAAAAAAAATTAATTGTGCTTTACCTACAAGGTTTACAAAATTTACATAGCCTACACTATCTAAGTATCTACTATCTTTTGAACAGTCTCTGTTATCTCCTAGCAAAAAGAAATGTTTTTTTGGAACAATAAATTTTTTTGAATTTTGTAATGTGCCTTGTTTATTGTAAACAGCTACATGCCTTTTTCCATTAGGCAAAGTTTCTATAAAACTATTAATCTCTAACGAATATTTACCACATCGTACTTCATTTATATTTTCTATTTTTTCCCTTTCTATTTTTTTACCATTAATAAATATTTCTCCCTTTAAAAACTGTATCTCATCACCTGGCATTCCAATTAATCGCTTTATATAATCGGTACGATTATCGACTGGCGTTTTGAAAACAACAAGGTCGCCTTGTTCTGGCAGTTTATAATTAAATCTTTTATCAGTAAAATCTGGACTAAATGGAAATGAATGTTTACTTATACCATACGTAAATTTTGATACGAATATTCTATCACCAATCAATAATGTAGGTTCCATCGATGAAGAAGGTATATAGAATGGTTGAATAATTAATGACCTAATAAAAATAGCTATTATAAGTGCAAATAAGATTGTCTTAAGATTTTCTAAAATAATTTTGTATATTTTTTTATTCATAATGAAATAACTACGGTTGCTGCAGCAAAAGGCTTGTCATCAGTCAAAGTCAAAAAAATAGTAAACTTTTTTTTCTTCAATAATTTGTTAACAACTTTTTTTGTATTACCAATTAGACGGATATTCGGTTTTCCTGATCTTATATTATGAACTATAATTTCATTAAATTTTAACCCTTTAGATATACCAATGCCTAGAGCTTTTGAAAAAGCTTCTTTGGCAGCAAATCTTTTAGCAAAACAATTAGTTTTATTAAATTGTTTCTTACAGCGATCAATTTCTTTTATGTCGTAGACTCTTTTCATGAAAGCAATATTTTTTATAGATTTATTAATACGATTTGTATTAACTATATCTGTACCTATTCCATAAATTTTCATTATTTTATAATTTTTTTAAAATTTTTTATTGTTTTAGATAATCCAGTAAAGATTGACTCTCCTATTAAAAAATGTCCAATATTAAATTCTTGTATCCCTTTTATCTTAGATAATATTTTTGCTGACTTATATGTCAAACCATGTCCAGCATGAACTTCTAAACCAATACCACGAGCATAGTTTACTGCTTTTTTAATTTTGTTCAGCTCTTTTTTAAAATTCTTATTTTTATTAACTAAATTACAAAAGCGCCCCGTATGAATTTCAATACAATTAACTTCTAAATTTTTAGCTTTTTGAATATCTTCTTTTTTTGGTTCTATAAAAAGACTAACTCTAATTTTCTTTTTTTTTAATTTTAATATTAGCCTTTTAAGAAATACTGTTTTATAATTAAGATTTAAACCACCCTCTGTGGTAATCTCTTTTCTTTTTTCTGGAACAATACAAATAAACGGGGGTTTGTTCCTTAGAGCGATTTTTAACATTTCCTCTGTTGCTGCAATTTCTAAATTTAAAGGAATTTTTAACTTAGAAATGATTAACTTAAGATCTTTATCGTGAATATGTCTACGATCTTCCCTTAAGTGTATTGTAATAGAGTTAGCACCGCTTCTTTCCGAAATTTGTGCTGCTTTTAATGGACTAGGATAGTTTTCTCCTCTAGCGTTTCTAACTGTAGCCACGTGATCAATATTTACACCTAGTCTAATTCTTTTCATTAAAGACTTCTACTACCAGGTTTTTCTGCTTTAAGTGAAGATAAAGATTCAGGTAAATTATCTTTTGTATAAGTTGGTATATCTAATCTTATTTGTGAAATAATCTTGTCTTTAATTTCAATCTTTGAGTCTGATCGATCAATAATACATGCAAAACCAATTAGATTTGCTTCAGACTCTTTAATAAGATTGGAACATTCTAGACTTGATTTACCTGTTGTTATCACATCTTCTACAATAAGAACGTTGGTGTTTTTTTTTATAGAAAAGCCTCTTCTAAGTTTAAACACTCCGTTTACTCTTTCTGCAAATATAGTTTCTTTTTTAAGTAATTTTCCTATTTCATATCCTATAATTATACCACCCATAGCGGGTGATAAAATTAAATCAATTTTTTTAAAATGTTGATTTATTTTTTCTGCCAGGGAATTACAAATTTTAAAAGAAGAGTTTGGTTTGCTCAGCAACTGTGCACATTGGACGTATTTAGAGCTGTGTAAACCAGATGATAAAATAAAATGCCCTTCAATTAAAGCATTAGTTTCTTTTAAAATTTTCAAAGATTCTTCGTAAGAAAGCATTTTTTTTCTGTTTGTGACGTATAATTTTAAATTTAAAATTATTTTGCCTTATTTGACTTATCAAGTTTGTAAAGTTTTTTAAATCTTTAAATTGCAAATCAAAAGAAAACTGTAAAATATCTTTTTTTTTCTTTAACATTTCTACATTTAGAATGTTACCTTGATTCATTCCTATAAGTGAGCTGATATTGCCTAGAACTCCAGGTTTATGTGGTAAATCAACTACTATAGCACTAGTATAATTTTTATCCTTAGGTTTATAGTTGTTAACAGATTTGTCCTGCCAGTATCTTCTGATAGACGCCCTGGCTTTACCTGTTTTGGATGATGATAGCCAATGTAATGATGGTGAAGCATTCTTAGAGGATACAATTTCAACCATATCTCCATTTTTTAGTACAGATTGTAATGTTGAAGCTCGACCATTAATGTTACATCCAATAGCACTTTCTCCTATTTTTGTGTGCACAGCATAAGCAAAATCAATTGGTGAAGCATCTTTTGGCAATTTGATTACAGCGCCCTTAGGCGTAAAACAAAATACATTTTCTTGAAACATTTGAAGCTTTGTAAATTCATAATAGTGTTCAGGACTGTTTCCCGCTTCAATAATTTCTACTAAATCTCTCAACCAATCATATTCTTTCCAGGACAATTCTGAAAATTTTTCTGATGATTTATATTTCCAATGAGAAGCTATGCCTCTTTCAGCAAATTCATTCATTTCGTTGGTTCTTATTTGGATTTCAATTCTGTTTTTTTTTGGCCCTATTACAGATGTGTGTATAGATCTGTAATTATTTATTTTTGGCGTCGAAATATAATCCTTAAATTTACCTGGAATTGCTGAAAATTTACTGTGAAAAATTCCTAATGTTTTATAGCATTCCCCAATATCATTTACTAAAATTCTAAATCCTATAATATCTGTTAGTTGTTCTAGGGAAATTTTTTTATTTTGAATTTTTCGCCATATTGAAAAAGGTGTTTTTTCTCTTCCTGTAATTGTAGCTTGAACTCCATTAACTTTTAATATTGATATTAAATCAGCTGCAACTAATTTAAAAGTATCTTCCCTATTGCTTTTTATGAATTTCAATCTATCTAATATCAAGTCTCTCGCCGGTTTATTTAAAACAGAAAAAGAAAGATCTTCTAATTCGTCTCTTATTCTGTTCATGCCCATACGATCTGCTAATGGAGCATAAATTTCCATCGTTTCTTTTGCTTTTCTAACAATCTTATCTTTATCATTCAGAAATTGAATTGTTCTCATGTTGTGTAGTCTATCAGCCAACTTAACAAGCAAAACTCTAATATCTTTTGAAGTAGCTAATATTAATTTTCTAAAATTTTCAGCTTTTGAATTGTCAGAAGCTTTTTCTTCTAAAGCTGATAGTTTAGTTACGCCATCAACTAAATTTGCAACTTCCTCTCCAAATTCTTTTTTAACAGTTTCGTAAGTTACGTTAGTATCTTCTATAGTATCGTGTAATAAACCAGTTGTAATAGTTGCGCTATCTAGTTTTAAATCAGTCAAAATATTGGCTACAGCGACAGGATGAAAAATATATGGGACACCTTCTTCTCTTTTTTGATTTTGGTGTGCGTCTAAAGCAAAATTATAAGCTTTATTAAGCGAGTCAGAGTTTAAAAATTTATTGTAAGATTTAATCTTGTCGATTAGTTCACTATTATTTATCATATTTAGATAATAACACTTTTATGTAATCTTGTAATCTCTATCCTTGCTTTTTGATTTAATTCTCTAATTAAAAAATCAACGTTTTTCTTCAAAATAGGATGAATCCAATTTGGATCAATTTCTCTGATGGGGTAAAGTACGAAATTTCGATTATAACATCTAGGATGTGGTAATTCTAATGTACTGTTTTTTTTTATTAAACCATTAAAATCTATAATATCTATATCGCAAACCCTAGGATCATTTTTCTTAGATTTTATTCTACCAATTTTTCTTTCAATTATAGAAATTTTTTTGAGTAGTCTGCTATAAGAAAAATTGTATTCAACCATTAAACCGAGATTTACAAACTTTGGCAAATCTTTGTTTGGATATGATGGAGTTTCGTAAAAACTTGAGATTTTTTTAATTCTTAATTTACCTTCAACTAGTAAATTAATAGCAATAGATATATTTTCAAATTTTGTTCCATGCTTAGAACTAAGATTAGAACCAATATTAAGGTGTATCATTTATTATTCTTGCTTAGTAATCTTGCTTTTTCTCTGTTCCAATCTCTTGTTTTTTTTACTTGTCTCTTGTCAAATAGTTTTTTTCCTTTAGCAACTGCTATTTCAACTTTAACCTTTCCGTTTGAAAAATACATTTTTGTCGGAATAATTGTTAATCCTTCTTGATTAATTCTCCCAACCAATTTATTTATTTCTTTTTTTTTAAGAAGAAGTTTTCTATTTCCTTTTGGATTATGATTATTATAAGATGATTGCCTGTATAAAGGTATATGGGTATTAATCAAAAATAATTCACCGTTATTATCGATAGCATATGAGTCTCCAATATTTCCTTTTCCATCCCTCAAAGACTTAACTTCAGAACCTTTTAATGAAATTCCAGCCTCAAAAGTTTCTAAAAAAAAATAATTAAATTTAGCTTTTCTATTTAAACAAATAATTTTTTGACCAGATGCTATTCTCTTATTCATTAAAGTATCTTAGCAACTTTAAGAGCTTCGGATATTGTCTTTTTTGTTTCTTCTTTCACTTGAACCAAAGGTAATCTTACCTCTGAAGAACACATTCCCAATAAAGAAGCAGCATATTTTACAGGAGAAGGATTGCTTTCAATAAACATAGAAGAATGTAACGGTTGTAAAATTTTATCTAAACGTTTAGAGTCTTTAAATCCATTAGCGCAAGAATTTTGAAAGTCTGAACAAAGTTTAGCTGCGATATTAGCAGTTACACTTATAGAACCAGTGCCACCTCTTTTATTAAATTCTAAAGCAACATCGTCATTTCCTGTTAATTGTATAAATTCTTTTCCCATTACCTTTAATTGCTGATCAACTCTATTTAAATCACCAGTAGCATCTTTAACTCCTATTATGTTTTTTAACTCGTAAAGTCTTGACATGGTTTCGACTGTCATATCAATTACCGAACGAGAAGGAATATTATAGATAACAATTGGTATACCTACATTATCATTAATTTTTTTGTAATGCTGATACAAACCTTCTTGGGTTGGCTTGTTGTAATAAGGAGTAACAACTAACAATGCATCTGAGCCTGCTTTCTCAGCATATTTAGATAACTCAATTGCCTCTGAGGTGGAATTTGATCCTGTTCCTGCAATAACTGGAATTTTTCCTTCACATTCTTTTACAGCTATATCAATAATCTTTCTATGTTCATCATGGGATAAAGTTGGTGATTCCCCTGTTGTACCGCCAGGAACTATGCCGTTAGTTCCATTTTTTAAGTGATAATGAATTAGTTTACGGTAAACATCCTCATTAAGAGAATTGTTTTCAAATGGTGTGATTAAGGCTACAATTGATCCTTTAAGCATAAAACAATATAAGGTAATAAAATCTAACTTATGCCTAATAAATTAATTAGTCTAGTATTTTTATTATCTTTTTTGATAATTAATATTAATAAGGGCTATTCAGAAACTCACTTCATTTTCCCAGCAAAAAAACCTTCTATTTTTAAAATAATAGAAAAATCTTCAGAAAAAAAAACCACTGATTTACCCAAAAAAAAACCAGTATTAAATTCTGAAACACCGAAAATTAAAATTAAGGAAAAAGAAGAAAAAATTAAAAAAACGATATCTCCTAAAAAAGAAGTCAAAAAAATTGAGTTAGGTTTTGTATATCCTAGAAAAAAACCAATTACTTACAAAATTTCAACAAAACAAGCTGAAAAATCTACTATTTTAAATGCAAAAGATTTCACCCAAGCTAAAGAAACTTTTAAGTTTATTAAATCAAAAAAATGGAATAGTGCAATCAAAACTGCTGAAAAAGTTAAAGATCGAGAATTTAGAACTTTAGTTACGTGGATGTATCTAAAAACTACCGGTAATTCAGCCTCATTTAATGACTATAAGAAATTTATAGAAAAAAATTCCGACTATCCAAGAATTAATAGAATTAAATATCTAGCTGAACAAAAAATTTATTTAAAAAATACGTCACCGACTTTAATAATAAATTGGTTTGAAAAAAATCCACCTTTAGGTGGATTGGGTAAAATTAAGCTAGCAGAAGCATTTTTAGAACAAGGTAAAACATCAGAGGTAGAGAGATTGATTAAAGAGGGTTGGACAACTGCAGAAATCAGAAAAAATGATTTAACTTATTATAGAGGAAAGTTTAAAAAATTTTTAACATATGAAGATCATTTAAAAAGAGCCGATTACTTGGCATGGGAACGAAAATATTGGGATTTAAAAAGAATGCTAAAATATTTACCAAAAGATGAAAGAGCTCTTTACAACGCAAGACAGATATTAATGAGTAATTCCTATGGTGTTGATACTGCGATATCTAAAGTCCCTGCTCACCTTAAAAAAGATCCCGGTTTAGAATTTGATAGACTGAGATGGAGAAATAGAAGAGGCAGATTGGAAAGTTCTTTGGAGATTTTATACCAAAACGCTAACAAAACTGATAGTCAAATGGTTCGACCCGATCTTTGGTGGGAGCAAAGAAAAAGTGTAGCAAGAACATTAATCTACAAAAAAAGATATAAAACAGCTTATAAAATTGCCAGTGAACACTCTCTATCTTCTGGCGCATCATTTGCAGAAGCTGAGTGGCTTTCAGGATGGATAGCTCTTTCATTTTTAGACTCAGCTGAATATGCGATAAATCATTTCGAAAATTTTTATAACAATGTTGGGTATCCAATCAGTTTAGCTAGAGGAGCCTATTGGCTTGGAGCTGCCTATAAAGAACTAGATAAAAAGGATTTAGCTGAAAAATATTTTACTGAAGGAGCAAAGTTCCCGATGACATATTATGGTCAATTATCATTTAACGAAATAAGCCCCGGTAAAAATTTTGAATTAATTGATGAATCTTACTACGATAAAGAATATGAGAAAACTTTTAATAAGAATAGATTAGTAAATCAAGTTATCTTATTAAAAGAGTTAGATGCTACAAAATATACTAAAGATATTCTTAAACATCTAGCATTGTTAAATATAGAAAAAGGTAGTGAAGTCTTAGCAGCAAAGCTATCATCTCAAGTTGGACGATATGATTTTGCAATACAAATTTCAAAACAAGCCTCTTATGAAAAAAGATTTTTTAATAAGTATAACTACCCTATTATTGAAACTCCTAGACAAATTAACAATAAAAATATGCCTAAATCAGAAATTGTTCTTGCAATTATAAGACAAGAAAGTGAATTTGATTCAAAAGCAAATAGTTGGGCAGGAGCAAGAGGAATGATGCAGTTAATGAAATACACTGCAAAAGTTGTAGCTAAACAGGCCAAACTTCCTTATAATATTAGCAGGTTAACTAGAGATCCAGAATATAATATCAAATTAGGTTCCTATTATTTTAATTCTTTAATTGAGGACTATAATGGTGTCTATCCATTCGCTATAGCAGCTTATAATGCGGGTCCTAACAGAGTCAAAACTTGGAGAAAAATTAACGGAGATCCCTCAAAAGGACAATTATCATATATAAATTGGATTGAATTAATTCGATTTAAAGAAACAAGAAACTATGTACAAAGGGTGTTGGAAAATATTAATGTATATAAATACATGTTAAATAAAGAACCCGTAACTATAGAAAGTTTTTTTAATTAGATTTCAATAAAGCCTTTAGTTGGCGGAAGAGGAGAGATTCGAACTCTCGGTACGATTTTACTCGTACGGTTAGTTAGCAACCAACTGGTTTCAACCGCTCACCCACTCTTCCAAATAAATTAGTTTATTTAGTACTAATTATTAAAGATTTAACCTATAAATCAATCAAAAAAATGGTCAAATGAAGAAAAATTTCCTTAAAGGCTCTTTATTCACGATTGGGGCATCTCTTTGGTGGGGGGTTATAGGTGTAATATATTTTAAATTTGTTTCTTTCGCATCCGCTTTAGAATTATCAATACATAGAGCTATTTGGACTGCTGCACTCCTAATATTTACTACTTCTTATTATTCTAAATGGGATGAGCTAAAAAAGATCATAATTAAGAAAACCAATATTATCATATTTTTTTTTACTGGTCTTTTAATCTCAATTAATTGGTTTACTTGGTTATACGCTGTACAAACTAATAATTTATTAGATGGGGCTTTAGGTTATTATATTTTCCCGATCTTAAGTGTTTTTTTTGGTTACATTTTTTTGAAAGAAAAATTGAACAAAAATCAAGCTGTTTCAATAATTCTCGTAATTACAGCATTAGTCTATTTGTTAGTAAAATTGGGTGAAGTTCCATGGATTGGTATTACCGTAGCAATAACATTCAGTTTGTATAATTTGATTAGAAAAAAGATTAAAGTTTCATCAGACATAGGACTATTAATAGAAACTTTGCTTATTTCTCCATTGGCAATAGGTCTATTTATTTATTTAATGAAGAATGATGCAAATGTATTTTCGATAAATAACCCGACAAAATCTTTTTATCTTTTCTGGGCTGGACTTATGACTCTTGTACCTCTTTTTTTTTATACTAAAGGCTTCAATTTTATTGGTATAGGTCCTGCAAGTATGATTTTTTTTCTTACACCAACAGCGCAGTTTATTTTAGGGTTGTTTTATTACAATGAACCTTTAATTTATGATGAGCTGATTTCATTTGTATTTATTTGGTTTGCTGTAATAATTTATTTAAATGAATTACGTAAAGCGTAAACAGATATTATTATTAGCGGTACCGCTATAGAAATAGCAAAAGATATAAATAATAAATTACTAATAATAAAAGTGTTAAATAAATCTTTTGATATTAAATTTCCAACTAAAATACTGCTTTGAAAATCAATACTAGGAAAGAAAAGCAGCCCAAATACAAGACCACAAATAATAGATGACGATGCTAACTTTGAATTAACTTTTTTATTAAAAAAACCATAAAATATCGTAATTACAGCTGCACAGCAGAATAAATCAGCTAATAAGAATAAATATAGAATACTATAACCCTTAGATGCTAAAACAAAAACTATAGTGCTCAAAAGTAAAATTATTAAGTTTGCTTTGCTTTTAATTTCTTTACCACTTAAAGATTTATTTATTTGATTTCCATCAACGATAATCAAACTTGAAATAGCATTAATTAATGTATCGATTGTACTTAAAGTTAAAGACATTGCTAGTATTAGTATACTTATAATTATAAAATAATTTTGATTATTAAGAATTAAATCAAAGAATGCTAAATCAGGTATTACTTTTGCATTTAATGAATAAGATATTAAACCTGAATAACCCATCCAAAAAACTATAAAAAAAATAATTATTGATGAAAAAATTAAACTTGATCTTAAAATAGAATTGTTTTTTGCAGAAAAAACCCTTTGCCAATTTCCTTGATGGAACAAATTTGTTGCTGCTACTGCAATAAAAAAAGTTAATCCTGCTGTATAGTTAGGTAAATAATTCTTATCAATTAAACTAGGAGAATTTCTTTTGATTAATTCATAACTTGATATGTCTGTGATTCCTAAAATTAAAAATACTGATGCTAAAATAATCAGTATAATGAAACTAAATTGATATTTATCAGTAATAACTGAAAGTTTAAATCCACCTCTTAATATATAAAGTAAGCAGATTATCAAAGTAACGCCTGCTGTGATCCATAATGGCACTTGCGATATAAAATTCAATAAAGATGCTATTGCTGTTACTTCTGCTATTAAAAATATTGTTAAATAAAATAATATTAGAAATAAACTAATTTTAAGTATTACAATACCGAATCTTTTTTTAATGAAATCTGTTAATGTTAAGCCATTAGGAAATTCTTTTCTTATTTTTGGCCCAAAGTTATATAAAAATAGCATTGGCGCTGCTGTACCTAGTGCATATCCTATTACAGCACCTATTCCACCCCACGTTGCCGCTGAAGCTGGTCCAAAAAGAATCCATGCTCCTAGTGCTGAAGCAGTTAAACTTGCCGTTAAAGAAAAGGTATTTTCATCTCTTTCTCCAACAATATAATTTTTGTTATTAGTTATTTTTTTTGAATTTAAATAGCCAAGTCCTATAAAGAAAAGACCAATTATAACTGTTACTGTTAGTGATATTTGTATTGATATATATGTTTTTTCCATNTTTCTCCCTTACTGAATTACCGGTCAGGTTCTNCGGGTNTAATCTCAGTCNTTTNGACACCCCGTTTAANTTTNTTATACACTAATTTNTGGNANNNAGTCAAATGAAGCTGTATCNATTNTNGANGAATGNTCTCTTCTCATTTTCCANNNATTNTTTATNCCTGCTTGAGCTANACTNATTNCATTNCTNCCNTANTTAGNNTTNGTNANGTCNATTGCTTNCATTAANNTTTNTGANTTNTTTTCNANAATNGGNGNTAATAAATTNAATTCNTTTTCNCNNGCNTCNNTTANTTTNGATAAAATAATNCCNGCNTTTTGATANAAATANCCATATTTNTATATNTTTACTANACCANNTATAGCTGTCTTTACTAACTCTAAACTATTATTAGTTGCAATCGGTAAATCTATTGTAAATGAATTTGAATAATATCTTCTATTCTTATCAAAGGGGCTTGTCCTAATGAACACAGTTATAGACCTTGTTNTTTGACTCTCATTTCTAATTTTTTCTGCNGCGTTTAAACAGTGNGTAGTTACTGACTCTTTTAGCTTTTCTAAACTTTGAACTTTTTTTCCAAAAGATCTTGAAACGCAACAACTNTTNCTTTTTGTTTCTTCTGTATCAAGTTCAATACAAGGTATNCCTCTTAATTCCATCACAGTTTTAGCACCTAANACATTTGTNCTTTTTTTAACCCAACTATTTGAAATATTTTTTAGTTNTAGNGCATTANCAATTCCATTTTTCAAATATAACTTTGAAAGTTGTTTTCCAACACCCCAAACATCTGAGATGTCAAANTTTTTTAANACCTCNTCTATATNATCTTTTAAAAAAANAACTCCANTTTTNTTTTTTTTGGCTACATGGTTTGCTACNTTACTTAAAGTTTTTGTATTTGATATTCCTACNCTTGTNGGTATTCCAGTCCATTTTAAGACTCTTTCTTTTATTTTTTTACCGTATTCTTCGACNAACTCATTCTTTATNTGAGANAAATCTANAAAAGCNTCATCTATNGAATAGATTTCAATTTTATCAGAAAATCCTTTTAATACTTTCATTACTCTTCTAGATATATCTCCATATAAAGCATAATTTGANGAAAATATTTGGACATTATTTTTTTTAACCAATTCTTTAACTTTAAAATAAGGTTCTCCCATCTTAATCCCAATTCTTTTAGCTTCTGTAGACCTTGATATTACGCAACCATCGTTATTAGATAATACAACTACTGGAACTTTCTGAATTTTTGGATTGAACAATCTTTCACAAGATACATAAAATGAATTGCAATCAATTAACGCAATTTTTTTCTTACTGTTGTTTATGAATGACATATGTAACTACTCCCCAAATGATTATTTCTGGATTGATTGTTAAATTGATTTTATCTGACATTTTTTTTGAACCNGATGTTAAATAGTTGACCCCTTTACTTTTNATTAAGGTTTTAACTACTAATTCTTCGTTTACATTTGCTATTACTGTTGAAAAATTTCGAGGATTTTNACTTTTATCTACTATTAGTAAATCCCCATCGTATATACCTGCNGTGNTCATNGATTTTCCNTGCACTCTTATAATAAAAGTAGCCGGTGCATTTGNTATAAGGTAGGAATTTAAATCTATATCATCTTCTATGTAATCTGTTGCTGGAGATGGAAATCCAGCTCCTACTTTATGNANATAATAAGGTATTGTTAATTTCATAATGTTCTTGTTTTGTTCTTTATANCTGATAAACTNCCATTNAGTCAACCCCTTTTCAAAAGATTGTTAAAGTGGGTCAAATTGCAAATCGAAAAAAAGANAGAGATTAGCTATTAACTTAAGTGTGATTAAAAAAATTTTTTCAATATTATTTGTATTACTTGTAACAACAAGTGTTCAAGCAGCATCTAANTTAGATGCAATCAAAANAAGTGGCGAANTAAGAGTTGGAACAACAGGAGACTGGGATCCNATGTCNATGAAAGACCCTGCTACAAACAAGTACAAAGGTTTTGATATAGANGTCATGAAAGAGTTAGCTAAAGATTTAGGTGTGAAAGTAAAATTTGTACCTGCTGAATGGAAGACTATTGTTGCCGGAATAACTGCGGACAGGTATGATATTTCTACTAGCGTAACTAAAACACCTAAAAGAGCTGAGGTAGCTGGTTTTACCGCTACTTATTATAAGTATGGTACTGTTCCATTAGTCTTAAAGAAAAATTTAAATAAGTTCCCTACTTGGAAATCTTTAGATAACAAAGATGTTACAATAGCAACGACTTTAGGTACATCTCAAGAAGAAAAAGCAAAAGAATTTTTTCCTAAATCTACTTTAAAATCTGTAGAAGCACCTGCTAGAGACTTTCAAGAGGTACTTGCTGGAAGAGCTGATGGCAACATAACAAGTTCAACTGAAGCAAATAAATTAATAATTAAATACCCTCAATTAGCGATAGTCCCTGATGGAGAGAAAAATCCAGCATTTTTAGCTATGATGGTTCCAAAAAATGATAAAACTTGGAATAACTATGTTAGTAAATGGATTAAAGATAAGAAAGCTTCAGGTTTTTTTAAGTCTTTATTAGATAAATACAATCTTAAAAGCTTATAATTTAAGTTTAATTCACTTCAGTAAACAAATATAATTGTTTAGTGAAGTTTATAAAATATCTTTTTATCTTTATGGTTGCGCAAGGATGCAGCTCAAACTACGAATGGGGTTGGTATATTTTAAGCCCAAGTAACGTAGAAGGATTGACTAACCTAAAATTTTTGATAAGTGGAATAACTACCACGATTTATATATCTGTAATTTCAATAATACTTGCGATGATTATAGGTTTAATTGTAGCTCTGCCCTCTCTTTCTAATAATAAATTTTTATCCTACTTTAATATTGCTTATGTAGAAATTGTAAGAGCAATTCCTTTATTAGTTTTAATTCTTTGGATTTATTATGGCTTACCAATAATGTTAGGAGTAAGCTTCTCTCCTTTCACTTCAGGAATAATTGCTCTAACAATTAGTGAAAGTGCTTTTCAAGCAGAAATTTTTAGGGCTGGCATCAATTCTATTAACAAAGGGCAGCATGAAGTAGCCAGTTCCTTGGGAATGAATTTTGTAAAAAAAATGAGATTAGTAATCCTTCCTCAAGCTATAAAAGTTGTTTTACCCGCTTTAGGCAACCAATTTGTTTATGTGTTAAAAATGTCATCCTTAGTGTCAATTATTGGTATTGCTGATTTAACGAGGAAGGCAAATGAGCTTGTCACGACTACTTATAGACCTTTGGAAATTTATACTTTTCTGATTTTGGAATATTTAGTTCTTATTTTATTAGTTTCTTATTTTGTT
>PAFH01000018.1 GCA_002704145.1 Pelagibacteraceae bacterium
GCTCTTTGACTTTCCCAAGATAAAAATACTGCATTAATGGCTCCATAAAGTTGTTGTTTAACATCTTGAGGAAAGTTAATTTTTTTTTCTTTTTTTACTAATTCTTTAAAATTTTTAATTAATCCGTCCCAATCACTTTCATCAAGATCTGTATCTAACAGAACTCCTTTGGTAAGTTTATAATTGTCTATTAATTCCTCGAATAAATGTCCCTCAATGCCTAGAACGACATTGCTATACATTTGAATAAATCTTCTGTAGCTATCTTTAGCAAATCTACCGTTAGATGTTTTTTTGCTTAAACCTTCTACAGTTTTATCATTAAGGCCAAGATTTAATATTGTATCCATCATGCCTGGCATTGAAACTCTAGCACCAGATCTCACTGAAACGAGTAATGGATTTTTTAAATCACCAAACTTCTTTTTAGTTTTTTTTTCAATTTTCTTTAATTCTTCTTCAATACTTTTTATTATTTTGTTAGGTAATTTTTTTTTATTTTTGTAAAAAATATCACATACATTAGTAGATATAGTAAAACCTGGAGGTACTGGTAATCCTAATCTCCCCATTTCTCCAAGGTTTGCTCCTTTGCCACCTAATATATATCTTTTATTTTTAAGTTTTTTTGCTGATTTATCATCAAAACTAAATATTACTTTTTCCATTAAAGACCTTCTAATTTCGAAAAATTAATAAAACTATTAAATGTATTACAAAACATTTTTAAGAGTTCTAATCTATTATTCTTAATATCCTGATTCTCATCATTTACAACCACATTGTCAAAAAAATTATCTGTATATTGTTTTATTTCTGATAGCTTTATTAATAGGTTTTCATAATTTTTATTACTTTCTTTTACTGCAAAAGCCTTTCGTATTTCATTAATCTTCTCAAATAATAATTTTTCCTCTTCAGTTCTAAAAAGTATCACATCAGGACTCCCAGCGATTTTCTTTTCAGCCTTGTCAATAATGTTAGATGCTCTTTTGTATGAACTGATAAGATTTATTCCTACATCTTTATTGATATACTTGTTCATTAAAAGATTTTTTTTATAAAGGTCTAAGAAATTATCACCTGTATGAGAACTTATAGAAGCTTCAATAATATCAATTTTTATATTTTTTAATTTTAAAATATTTCTCATTCTGTCTTTTAAAAAATAAAGCACTTCTATATCTGTGTCTTTATTTTTTATTTCAACTCCTTGTTCCTCATAAAGTCTTATTGCGTAGATAATAAGATCACTTAATTTAATTGTTAGTTTATTTTCTATAATAATTCTTAATAAACCAATTGCAGCTCGTCTAAGAGCAAAAGGATCTTTCGAGCTGGTTGGTTTTTCGTTTATCAGAAAAAAACCTACTAAACTATCTATCTTATCTACGATAGAAATCGAATAGCTAAAAGGTTTCTTGGGTAGCAAAGAAGTTAAACCTGTAGGAAGATAATGCTCGCTAATAGAATTTGCAATATCTTCCTCGAAGCCTTGCGATAGTGCAAAATATTTTCCCATAACGCCTTGTAACTCTGGGTATTCTCCCACTAGATCTGAACATAAATCAGATTTTGAAATAGATGCAGCCACTTGAGCTTTTTCTTTATTTATATTTAATTCATCAGATAGAAAACCCGCTAAATTTTTTATTCTTTGAGTTTTGTCATATATAGTTCCAATTTTTTCGTAAAAGGTAACTTTCTTAAGATTTGCTATTTGTTTTATAAGATTTTTTGATCTGTCTTTTTCCCAAAAGAATTTAGCATCAGAAAGTCGGGCGTCTACCACTCTTTTGTTTCCTTCCATAATAAGTTTCTTCTCATCTTTCTTATTTGCGACAACAAAAAAATAATTTGTTAATTTTTTTCGACTATCAAATATAGGAAAGTATCTTTGGTGTTTTTCAAGTGTAGAAATAATTATTTCTTGAGGGATTTTTAAATACTCTTTATTAAAGTTGACCATTAATACATTAGGATCTTCCACTATATTAATAACTTCCTCTAAAAGTCGTTCATTATATTGTTCTTTATAATTTTTAGATTTTGAGACTGAAGAAAACCTTTTTAAAATTATTTTTTTTCTTTCGCTTTGATCAACTACAATTTTATTGCTTTTAAGAAGTGATAAATACTCACTAAAGCTTTTAATTTTTTTAGATTTTGTAATTAAATCTTTTTCAATAATAATATTATCAGTTGATTCTAAATGGTGATATTTAAAAGGTAGCTTTTTTCCGCTAAATAAAGCAAATATTGATCGAAGAGGCCTTCCCCACATCAAATTATTTGTCGACCACTTCATAGATTTTTTCCAACTAATTGCTGACATAGCTTTTGGTAAAATATCAATTAACAAATCTTTGACTGAAATATTTTTTTTTTCTGTTTTTATAAAATAGAATTCGCCTTTATCTGTTTTTTTTTTATATAAATCTATTTCCGAAACATTGCGGGAGTTTGTAAATCCTTGCAAAACATTTTCAGGGGCTCCTACTTTCGGGCCTTTAATTTCCTTTGAGTCTACTTTAATTGTCTCTGGTAAACCTTTTATATATACACTTAGTCTAGTTGGGCTTGAAAATTGAAAACATTCTTTATATGCAACTCCTTCATCTTCAAGACACATCTCCAGTTGTTTCTTTAATTGAGTCCTGGCGCTAATTTGAAGCATAGGTGGTATTTCTTCGCTATAAAGTTCAAGCAAAAATTCAGACATAATTTATTAAATTTGTGTACTTAACCAAAGTGCTCCACACCCTTTTGCTAATTCTCTTATTCTATTTATGTAACCTGTTCTTTCAGCAACTCCAATTACTCCTCTTGAGTCAAGTAAATTAAATATATGGCTTGCTTTTAAACATTGATCATAAGCTGGTAAAGAAAGTTTCTTTTCTAATAAAGATTTACATTCATTTTCAGTGAACTCAAAATTTTTTAGCAAAGTTTCGGTATTAGCAAATTCAAAATTATACGCAGAAAATTCTTTTTCTGCTTGAAAAAATACATCTTTATATTTTACTCCTTCATTATTCCAATCAAGATCAAACACATTATTTTTTCCTTGTACAAACATACATAATCTTTCTAGACCATAAGTCATCTCTACTGGAACAGGATTACATTCTAGTCCTGTCATTTGCTGGAAATAAGTGAATTGAGTTATCTCCATGCCATCGCACCAAACTTCCCAACCTAGTCCGGCGGCACCTAAAGTTGGGCTTTCCCAATCATCTTCTACAAAACGTATGTCATGATTTTTAACATTTATACCGATCGCTGATAAACTTTTTAAATAAGTTTGTTTGATATTATCAGGTGAAGGCTTAATTATAACTTGAAACTGATAGTAATGTTGTAATCGATTTGGATTTTCTCCATATCTACCATCAGTCGGTCGTCTCGAGGGTTGTACATAAGCTGCTTTCCATGGTTTGGGTCCTAAAGATCTTAAAGTTGTTGCTGGATGAAAAGTTCCAGCACCTACTTCTAGATCATAAGGCTGCAAAATTATACAACCATATTGTCCCCAAAATTTTTGTAAACTCATTATAATGTCTTGAAAAGATAAAGATTTTAATTTTTTTTTTATTGGCATCTATAAACCAAATTTTTGCCACATCGATTTTTCTTCTAAAATATTTGCTAAACTTTCAATAGGATTGTTAATTGAGGATGATAATTTTTTTGCAATAAAACCTTTTTGTTTTTCAAATGTTTTAATTATTACTTTATCACCAAATTTTTCTTTTAAAACCTGGTCAGCATTGCCTATACCGTCTATTAAACCTAATTTTAAAGCTGTCTTGCCTGTCCAAAACTCTCCAGTAAAAATATTGTTTTTTTCTGGATCTTTTAATTTTGACCCCCTACTTTTTTCAACAAGTTTAATGAAATCATCATGTAATTCTAACTGGATACTTTTAAGTCTTTTAACATCTTCCTCTTTTTCCTCTACAAAGGGATCTAAAGTACTTTTATTTTTTCCAGCAGTATAAACTCTACGTTCTACTCCAATTTTTTGAATTAAATCTTTAAAACCAAAAGAAGCTGATATAACGCCTATTGATCCAATTATAGAACTTGAATTAGCATAAATTTCATCTCCGGCACATGAAATTAAATATCCACCGGAGGCAGCAACATCTTCTGCAAAAATTAAGACTTTAACTTTTTTTTTATCCGCTAATTCCCTGATACAACTATAAATTAAATGTGATTGTACTGGAGATCCGCCTGGAGAATTAATTGAAATGGCTACATGACTGATTTTCTTAAGAGAAAAAGCTTTTTTAAGAATGTCTTTTTGTCCAGCAAGATCCATTCCTTGTCTAAATCGACCAGCTGAACCAATAACTCCTGTTAGTCTCACATGAGGTACAACCTTCTTTTTTTTGAAAATAGAAAACATATTTTTATGATCGTTACGATTATTCTTATAACAGTTATAACTTAAATTTTAATTATTTTATTACGCTACTTCTAGTTGAATTGTGGGTGCGTCACCACGGTTTGATTTAAAAATTTATTATTACAAAAATCAATTATAATTGAATTAATGGGATCAGTAATACCTCTAAAAAAATCTGCAAATTCAGCCTACTTAGAGCTTAAAAACCTTGTGGGAACTAAACTAGAAAAAGTAGAAAATTTAGTCCGACTTAAACTTAAGAGCGATGTAAATCTAATTGAAAAAATGTCCGAACACCATCTAAAGTCTGGGGGTAAAAGATTAAGAGCTCTTCTAACTTTAGGATCTTCTAAATTATCTGGTTATGAGCTTGGGGAACGAGATATTAATTTAGCAGCATGTGTCGAGCTTATTCATTCAGCTACATTATTACATGATGATGTAATTGATGAAAGTTCTTTACGAAGAGGTGTAAAAACTACTAATTCTATTTGGGGGAATCAATCTTCTATCTTAGTTGGTGATTATCTTTTAAGTAGATGTTTCGAAATTATGGTTGAAGATGGAGATTTAGAAATTCTAAAATTGCTATCTTCTACTTCAGCTAAAATTGCGCAAGGTGAGGTTTTACAACTACAACATAAAGGGGAAGCTGATCTTCTAGAAGATACATATATTGATATTATAAATTTAAAAACTGCTTCACTTTTTTCAGCTGCAACAAAAACAGGAGCATGTCTTGCAAAAGTTAATGATAAAGAGAAAAAAGCTTTAGAGTCTTATGGAAAAAATCTTGGCCTTGCATTTCAAATAGCAGATGATGCTCTAGATTATTTTGGAAAAGATAAATTTTTTGGAAAAGAAATCGGTAAAGATTTTTTTGAAGGAAAAGTCACTCTTCCTTTAATCATTGTATTTCAAAAAGGTAACGAGGAAGAAAGAAGTTTTTTATCTGAAATTTTAAAAAAAGATAGAAGGAATGAAGATGATTTTAGTGAAACATTAGCTTTGATAAGTAAATATAAAGCAATCGAAGCCAGTTTAAAAAGAGCTGAATATTTTGTTAATGTTTCTTATGACTCATTAGGTATTTTTCCAGATAATGAAGAAAAAAGAATTTTACAAAATTTAACTAGCTTTAGTCTAAATAGATCTTTTTAAGGATAAAGAAGTTCTTTGCTCCATTTGTCGTTAGTTTTTTTATAATTTAATCTTTCGTGAATTCTACCTTCACCGTCTAACCAAAATTCAATTTCTTTTGGAATTAATCTCCATCCCGACCAGTTAGGTGGTCTTGGAACACTGTTTTGATCTGGATATTGTTTTTCAAATTTTTTTATTTTTTCTAAAAAAGTTTCTCTCTTATCAAGTAATTGAGATTGAGAAGAAGCCCATGCGCCAATCTTATTTTTATAAGGCCTTGAATTGTAATAGTCATCTGCTTCCTTAGAAGTTACTTCTTCAACTTTTCCTAATATTCTTACCTGCCTCCTTAAACTTTTCCAATGAAAACACATTGAAGCTTTTTGATTAATTTTTAATTCACTTCCTTTTTTGCTATTGAAATTTGTATAAAAAACAAAACCTTTGTCACTCAATCCTTTAAGCAAAACCATTCTTACGTTTGGTTGATTGTCTTTATCCGATGACGCTATTGCAACAGCATTTGGATCATTAATTTCTGTCTTCTCAGCCTTTGAAAACCATTTTTTGAACAAATCAATAGGATTATCTGCTTCTTCGAAGCAACTATCTAATCCAAGTGAATTTTTGCCATTTTTTTGATTCATATATTCTATAAAATAATTTATACATTAAATAACTATGTCTTTTAATACTTTTGGAAAAATATTTAGATTTACTACTTGGGGAGAGTCTCATGGCCCAGCTATAGGCTGTGTAATCGATGGATGTCCACCAAATATCTCTATATCTGAGAAAGATTTACAAAAAGACATGGATAGGCGTAGACCTGGGCAGTCTAAATTTACCACTCAAAGAAAAGAGTCAGATAAAGTGATTATTCTCTCTGGAGTATTTGAGGGAAAAACAACAGGAACACCGATTTCGATTATAATCTACAATGAAGATAAAAAATCGAGAGACTATGAATCTATTAAAAATAAATTTAGACCTGGACATGCTGATTATACTTATTTTAAAAAATATGGGATTAGAGATTTCAAAGGTGGTGGTAGACAGTCAGCAAGAGAAACTGCCTGTAGAGTAGCAGCAGGNGGTGTAGCTAAAATTGTTTTAAAAAAAATTTTAGGAAAAAAATTTAATGTTATAGGAGCAGTAACACAATTAGGTCTTATGTCGTGTGATAAAAAAAATTGGAAAAATTCTGAAATAAGAAAAAATCCTTTTTTCTGTCCCGATAAAAATTCTGTAAAACTATGGGAAAAATATCTTCTTGCGGTAAGAAAAGCGGGCTCTTCATGTGGAGCAATAATTGAGTTACGAGCATCAGGAATTCCTGTTGGACTTGGTGCTCCTATTTACTCAAAATTGGACACTGATATTGCAGCTGCTCTGATGAGTATTAATGCCGTTAAGGGTGTAAATATTGGATCAGGAATGAACGCTGCTTTTTTAAGTGGTGAGGAAAACTCAGATGAGATGAGAAAAAGTTCAGGTAAAATAAAATTTAAATCTAATCACTCAGGTGGAATTTTAGGGGGAATTTCATCAGGCCAAGACATAATAGCTTCTTTCGGAGTAAAACCTACTTCATCAATTTTACTAAATCGTGAAACAATTGATAAAAAAGGTAAGAACACCAAAATATCAGTCAAAGGTAGACACGATCCATGTGTTGGAATAAGAGCGGTCCCGATTGGTGAAGCAATGATAAGTTGTGTTATTCTCGATCATTTACTAATGCATCGAGCTCAATGTAGTTAGTTTGGTAACTTACTTTTATTTTTTGCCAAAATAATATTTGAATTTAAAGTCTCTTTTATTTTCAAGACTATAGAAGAGCTATCTAAACCAGCTTTTTGATACATTTTTTCTGGGGTATCTTGATCAATAAATATATCTGGAAAAATCATTGATCTAAATTTTAAACCTCTATCAAACACACCTCTGTCAGATAGAAATTGCATTACATGAGAACCGAAACCACCTATTGATCCTTCCTCGATTGATATTAATGCTTCATGATTATTTGCCGCTTCAATGATCAATTTTTCATCAAGAGGTTTAGCAAATCTTGCATCAATAATAGAAATATCTATTCCCTCCTTTAATAGAATCTCTGAAGCTTTCTTGCACTCCTCCAGTCTTGCTCCAAAATTTAAAATAGCAGCTTTTTTCCCATCCTTTATAATTCTACCTTTGCCAATTTTTAAGGTCTCGTCAATAGATGGAATCTCAATGCCAACACCATTTCCTCTAGGGTATCTGAATGCTGATGGACGATCATTAATATGAACTGAAGTATTAACCATTTTTACCAACTCAGATTCATCGCTAGCAGCCATCACCACAAAATTAGGTAAAGTTGATAAATATGTAATATCGAATGAACCAGCATGAGTTGGGCCATCTGCCCCAACTAAACCAGCCCTATCAATTGCAAATCTAACAGGCAATGATTGAATAGCAACGTCATGGACTACCTGGTCGTAAGCTCTTTGAAGAAAAGTTGAGTAAATTGCGGCATATGGCTTATAGCCTTCTGTTGCTAATCCTGCAGCAAAAGTAACTGCATGTTGTTCGGCTATTCCTACATCAAAAGTTCTGTCAGGGAATTTCTTTTCAAATAGATTTAAGCCTGTGCCAGAAGGCATAGCCCCAGTAATCCCAATTATCTTAGTATCTTGCTCNGCGTGCTTAATTAGGGTGTTTGCAAAAATTTTTGTGTAAGATGGTGCATTAGACTGAGACTTAGCCTGCTCCCCAGTTGTAATATTAAACTTAGATACTCCATGATATTTGTCTCCTGANTCTTCTGCAGGTTTATATCCTTTGCCTTTTTGGGTTCTAACGTGGATCATTATTGGGCCTTGATGGCTTGAATTTTTTACATTTTCAAATATTTGAACCAGATTATCTACATCATGCCCATCAACTGGTCCGATATAATAAAAACCTAACTCACTAAATAAAGTTCCTCCAGTTACAATTCCTCTCAGAAGATCTTCTGCTTTGCCCGCTTTTTGACTAAATCTTTTTGAAAAAGCAGAAATTACCATTTTAACGGTCTCTCTCAAACTGAAATATAATTTTCCTGAAAGCATCCTTGCCAAATATTTACTCATTGCCCCTACTGGTTTTGCAATAGACATATCATTATCGTTTAGCACTACTATAAGTTTAGATTTAAGAGCGCCAGCATTATTCATAGCTTCATAAGCCATACCTGCGCTCATCGCGCCATCACCAATAACTGCTACTACATTATTATTATTATTTGATAATTTTTTTGCAACTGCCATTCCAAGTGTTGATGAAATAGAAGTAGAACTGTGAGCTGCACCAAATGGGTCGTATTCACTTTCAGATCTTTTTGTAAAACCAGACAGACCTCCTCCTTTTCTTAGGGTTCTTATCTTATTTCTTCTACCCGTAATAATTTTATGTGGATAGCATTGATGGCTGACGTCCCATACTAATTTGTCTTTTGGAGTATCAAAAACATAATGTAAAGCAATCGTTAACTCTACTACTCCTAAACCTGCCCCTAGATGCCCACCTGTTTCTGAGACCACATCTATTAATTCATCTCTCAATTCTTCAGAAACTTGCTTAAGTTGATCTTTTTTAAGTTTTTTTAAATCTGAGGGAAAATTTATTTGTTTTATTAATCTAGTCATAATTAATATTTTCTACCAAGAATAAATTCAATTGTATCTGATAAATCTTTTGCTTTTTTTCCATGTTTTTCTAATTTTTTCAATATCTTTTTTTTTAAGTTGTAAGCATACAAATGAGCCTTTTTATATCCAATTAAATTAACTAATGTAGATTTTCCCTTTTTGTCATCCTTTTTAATAGGTTTTCCAACTAATTTCTTTGAGCCTTTAACATCTAAAATATCATCAGCAAATTGAAATAAAAGCCCTATTTCTTCACCAAGATTTGACCAAAAAATATTCTCTTTCCTATTTTTTTTAGCCAAGACACTGACAGCAAATAAACAAAAATTAAAAAGTTTTCCTGTCTTTTTTTTTTTGCATATTTATTATTTGTTTTAGATTTTTTGTTTTTTTCTCAAATTTCAAATCAAGCTCTTGCCCTCCAGCTATTCCAGTATGTCCTGAACAAAAGGCTAAAGCTTTAATAATTTTGTTTTTATCTTTAGCATTTAGTAAATAATTTTCATCAGCCAAGATTTCAAAAGCCAAAGTCAATAAAGAATTTCCTGCCAAAACTGCAGTAGCCTCGCCAAATTTTTTATGTGTAGAAAGTTTACCTCTTCTAAAAGAGTCATCGTCCATACATGGTAGATCGTCATGAATCAGAGAGTAAGAGTGTATACATTCAACTGCGGCGCAAATATTTATCAATTTTTTTTCATTAATTTTGAATATTTTACCCGCATCTAAAATTACTGTTGATCTTATTTTTTTTTCCACCAGAAATTACTCCATATTTCATCGGATTAATTAGTAAAGTTTTATCTTGTCGTTTAAGATATTTAATTAAAAACTTATCTATTTTTTTTGCATTCTTAATAAGTCTATTTTTTATCATTTTTATTTATGGACTTTGTAAATTTTGAAATTTCTTTAACTTTTTTTTTGAATAACAAATCAATATGTTTATTAAGTTGTATTAATCTTTTATAATCATCAATAGACTCACTTAAATTCACTTCATTATTCTCTAGTTTATTTAAAATATTGCTTATTTCATCTCTGGCTTCTTTTAATGATTTACTTTTGATGTTAGCTGGAATATTTTCATTTTTCATTATTCTTATAATAATAACATTATGAAAAATATCTATTCAAATATATTTCCTTTTAATAAAAAAATACTCTTGAAATCTATTAACACTTTAAAAAAAGGAAATGTTGTAGGTTTACCAACCGAAACCGTTTATGGATTAGCTGGAAATGCTTATTCTAATACATCTATAAAAAAAATTTATAGATTAAAAAAAAGACCCAAAAAAAATCCTTTAATTGTGCATTATTTTAATTTTAAAGATGCAAAAAAAGACGTAATTTTCAATGATAATTTTTTCAAAATTTATAAAAAAATTTGTCCAGGACCTATAACATTTATTTTAAAAAAAGATCCTNAATCAAAAATTTGTTCCTCAGTGACAAATAACTTAGATACTGTTGCTATAAGATTTCCAAATCACAGAGTTATAAGATCTATACTTAAAAAAATTAATTTTCCTTTAGCTATGCCAAGTGCAAATCTTTCTTCTGGTGTTAGCCCCGTATCAGCTAATAATGTGTCTGATGAATTTAAAAAAAATATAAAACTGATAATTGATGGTGGCAGTTCTAAAGTTGGCTTGGAGTCAACAGTCATAGATTTAATAAACAAACCCAAAATACTTAGACCAGGAATAATAGTACCAAAATATCTCACAAAATTATTAAATGTGAGAGTAAATGTCGCAAAAAAAAGTTTAAAACTTAGATCTCCTGGTATGTTAAGAAGACATTATTCACCTGGAATTCCTATGATATTAAATCAAAAAACATTTAAAACCAAAAATGCATTTATAACTTTTGGGAAAAGCCACAAAGATTTCAGTAATTATTTTAATTTAAGCAGAAAATCAAATTTAAAAGAAGCAGCATTTAACTTATATCGAACTTTAAGAAAAATCAAAAAACTTAGATTTAAAAAAATTTATGTCGTCAAAATTCCAAATAAAGGAATAGGAATTGCAATTAACGATAGATTAAAAAGAGCTTCTTATTAAATGTTCATACAAGTAAAAAACCTTTCAAAAAAGTTTAAAGATAATTTAGCTGTCAATAAGATTAATTTTAATATTAAAAAAAATGAAACTTTGGGTCTATTAGGTGCCAATGGTTGTGGAAAGACAACGTCTATAGGTATGATGCTTGGTTTAATAAAGCCCTCGGAAGGTGAAATAATTATAGATAATAAAAACTTAGAAAAAGTTGATCGTGTCGATATTTTGAAAAGAATGAACTTTGCATCTCCATATGTTGAATTGCCTAAAAAACTTTCAGTTAGACAAAATTTAGAAGTTTATGGAAGATTATACAGTGTTGCTAATTTGAAAAAAAAAATTGAAAATATTTCAAATGATCTAGATATTAAATCTTTTCTTGATAAAAAAACAGGAGAACTATCATCAGGTCAAAAAAATCGAGTGACACTCGCAAAATCACTTATTAACGATCCAGAAATTCTCTTTTTAGATGAACCTACCGCTAGCTTAGATCCAGATATCGGTGACTATGTTCGAAATTATATTGAAAATTATAAATTAAAAAATAATGTCACTATATTATTAGCTTCTCATAATATGGTTGAAGTAGAAAGATTATGCGACAAAATTATAATGATGAAAAAAGGAAAAATTATTGACGAAGGAACTTGCAAAGAAATTATAAAAAAACATGGTAGACAAAATTTAGAAGAGACATTTCTAAAGCTAGCTAGGAGAAAAGATGAGATTTAATCAAATTTATGCTTTAAGCTTAAGACATATATATTTAATTTCTAGCTCACTTCCTAGAATTGTAGACTTAATTTATTGGCCAACTGTGCAAATATTTCTTTGGGGTTTTATATCTAAATTTTTTACTTTAAATTCTGAATACTATAGCAACACAGTTGGGGTGATTCTTACGGCTGCAATTTTATATGACTTTTTATTCAGAGCTAGTATCAGTTATAATATGATGTTTTTAGAGGAAATTTGGAGTAGAAATTTCACTAATCTATTTATAGCTCCTATTAAAATAAGTGAGATAATAGCATCTTTAACCTTAACAGCAATTTTCAGAACCTTAATAGGTCTTGTCCCAGCTACTATTTTAGCTATACCTCTTTTTGGAGTTTCAATTTTTAAATTAGGCGTACCTTTATTATTTTTATTAATTAGCCTGTATATTTTTGGTGTAACTTTAGGACTACTTGTAACATCTGGCTTATTAAGGTTTGGTCCTTCTTTTGAAAATATCGCTTGGGCAAGTTTATTCTTTTTGGCTCCTTTAGGATGCATCTATTATCCAATAGAAATTTTGCCTAGCAGTCTTCAATTAATTGCAAACGCTCTTCCTCTAGTACATATTTTTGAGGAGATGAGAAATATTTTATTAAATAATAGTGTAGATATGTATGAAATAATTAAATCTATTTGTATTTCTTTAATGTACTTTGTATTAGGAGTTATAATATTTTATAAGTCTTATTCAGGCGCTAAGAAAAATGGCACGTTAATTAATATGGGAGAATAATCTTTATGAGAAAAGATATTGAAAAAATAAAAAATTCTGAGACCTCACCTAAAGTAATAAAAAATTTATTTAGTAAAAAAGAAATTGAAGAATTTCTTAAACTTTATAACGATCTTCCAGTTACCGTTCATAATAAAAAACAAAATGTAATCAAAAAAAGATGGCTTCAAGGATATAATAAAGAATTAGAAAAATTATTTGTAGAAAGATTAAAGAAAGAAATAGGTGATTTTAAAATGGATAATCTAAAAGATGAAAATAACAAAGATATATATGGTTTGATACAAGAGAGCTATGCCCCTATAGGATTGCATGTAGATGGTGGATTTGACTTAAATAATCAGATATACAAACAAAGTTTAATTCCTTTGACACCCGTTGGAAGCACCGTAATTTTTAAAAATAGATTTTATAACGAGTCGACTAGTTTTACTAAAGATCCAATTGAATTATCAAAAAAAAATTTAAATTATGGTCAAAACAAAAGATCCTCTGAACATTTGGAGTTATATGGCAACAAACCGTTCGATAAAGAAATACACTCTAAATATTTGAAACATGAAAATATAGATAATTTGAAAGGTTTAGAAGTTGAGTTAATTTATGAGTGGCAAGTTGGTTCTATGTTAATTTTTGATAGAACTCATTTACACTGCTCCTCATCTGTAATTGAGGGGAAAAAAATCGGGATAGCAACTTTTACAAAAAAATGATTTTTTTATGTTTTTAACCAAAATTAAAGTAAGTATAACTAAATTAATACTGCCTTTACTATATGGAATTTTAAAGTTGTTAAAAACAAACACTAGGGTAATTAATTACTTAATAGATAAAAAAGATAAAGCCAATAATAGTTATGATTTTCAAAGTTTTATTAATCAATTGCTTCATGAAAAAAAGATGATTGCTTTAGATGTTGGGGCTCAAGGAGGTTTTAATTCTGACAAATTTTTTCCAGAAAAATACAACAAATTCTTTAAAACGATATTAGTTGATCCTTTTAAAGACTCTCTTGAAAATGAAAAAAATAAATTCATTATCAAAACAGGCCTTTGGAGTTCGAAGACGAATAGGAAACTAAACGTGTTAAATAAACGTCCTCAAAGTTCCTCTATGTATGAGCCTGATAAAAGATCTTTAGAAATTTATGGTTTCAAAGAAAGAGATTTTCATTTATTTGATGTAAGCAAAACGGAAGTAGTTGAATGCGATACTCTATCTTCGAGTCTTAAAAAATTAAGTGTAAATACTCTTGACTATCTAAAAATTGATACTCAAGGTGCTGAGCTTGAGGTTCTAAAAGGATTAGAAGGCTATAGACCTATTATGATTAAATGTGAAATTCAGATATTTCCAATGTATAAAGATATGCCTAAATGGACTGAAGTTGCAGATTTTCTATATGATTTAAACTATATTTTATCTGATTGGAAAAAAATAGGCAGTCATGCCACAAAAGCTCCTGCTGAAATGGATATGGTTTTTTTGCCCAATTTTTTAACGGACTCTGGAAAAAAACTTATTTTTCAAAAAGAAAAAGAATTTATCAGTTTAATGCTTATGACAGGTCAAATTAATCTATTAAAAAAAATATCAAAAATTTTAAACTTAGGCTATAGAAATATTTATAAAAATTTGGAGGATAAATATTTCAATTAAATCTATGGCAATTTTTGACTGCTTTCAATATTTCAATGAAGATCATATTGTGGACTTGAGATTAAATATTCTTAATGAGCATATAGATAAATTTGTAATCGTTGAGTCTACTGTTAATCATCAGGGACAACCCAAAAAACTGAATTTCGATATAAACAAATACCAAAAGTTTAAGGATAAAATTAATTATGTTGTGGTCGACGATACTCCTGAAGATATAAAAAGACCTCATTTAGGAGGAGAGTCTTTAGTAGAACAACATCAAAGAAATTCAATTTTAAGAGGTTTGAGTAAATCTAATGAAAATGATTTAATTATATTATCTGATGTTGATGAAATTCCCGACTTAACAAAGCTAAACCAATTTAGTAAAAAATGTAAATATGCAGTTTTTTCACAAAAAGCATATGCTTATAAGTTGAATTTATTAAATGAGTCAGAAAATAATTGGCATGGATCCAAAATATGTCTACGAAAAAACTTTAAATCTCCACAGTGGTTGAGAAATTTAAAATTCAAAAAATATCCATTTTGGAGAATTGATAAACCAAGAAGTTTGCAAATCATTGATAACGGTGGGTGGCATTTTGCTTACTTGCTAGACTCAAAAGATATTTCAACAAAAATTAAATCTTTTGCGCATGGAGAAGATAATAAAAAAGATAATACTGATATTGATAAGATAGAAGGAAAAATGAAAAATTTTTTACATCCCACCAAAGGATTCAAACTATCGAAAGTAAAGGTGGATGACACTTTTCCAAAATATATAGTTGATAATATTTCTGCTTTGGAAAAATGGATAGCTTAAGAACGTTACTTTTTTTTTCTTAAATATTTTTTTTCAAAATTTTTAATTTTTTTATAAAATGAAAATTTTCTAAGAAAAACTTTGATATTTTCTTTTTTTTCCTCAACTTCATTTTTAAATCCAAATCTATTTTTAAAATATGTTCGATTTTTCATATCGCTATCAATAGTTTCATCTTTTGGTCTTCCAGATGAGAAATAATAAAGTGCTATAGATTTACGAGAGACTTCATCTGGACACTTTATAGCATCTGGATGTCCATGATTACTAAAATCCGTAGTTGAAAAAATAACCATCTTATTAAAGCTTGGTTGTATTCGTTGTTTACATTCTCTCATTTCTCTGTCCCATAGTTCTAAGTAACCGTTATATTCTTCTTTCCAATTTTTATTAAGATAAATCAAAACATTTATTCTTCTGTCCAGATTATTTGTAGGGTGTTTACTAAAGTCAGTGTGAACTTTTAAAAGACCTCCAGACTTTATCTCATGTAATCCCCCACCATTAAGTTTTTTATCGCTAAAAAGTTTTTCATTTATAGATGTAAGAGATTGTATAAAATTTAAAAATGTCTCAGAATTTAAAAAATCGAAAAATATTTTTATGTTATTTGGGAAATTTCTATAATCATTATTTGCAAACTTCACTTCATTTTTATTCTTGTAATTTTGGGAACTATTTAAATAAGATAAATCTGGAAATTCATTAAGTACTAAATTTAAATATTGATCTGAAAAAAAATTGTCTAATTGAATATGAGGGAAAGGTTTCGCATTAGAATACTGATTCCTCAAAGATAAAGCTAATTCATCAAGCTTTTGACTTTTTTTCGATAACATTTCACTATATTTAATATCCATATTGCAATATTAAGACAAAAAACATCTTTTATAAAATGAAAAAGAACCTTGTTATAACAGCTGCAGTAGGACTAAAGGTAGAACAACTTACATTATTTATAAAAAGTTTAAGGAAATATTATCAAAATGATGTTTGTTTTGTAATTGGTGAAGCTGACCATGAACTTGAAAAAGAACTAATTAGAAATCAAATTTTTATTATAAAAACTAAAATTTCAAAAAAAGCTATTCAATTCAAAAGATATGAAATTTTTTTGAATTTTTTAAAAAACAAAAAATATGAAAATATTTTATGCTGCGATAGTAGAGATATTTACTTTCAATCAGATCCATTTAATTTTAATTATAAAGGAAAAATAAATTTTTTCTTAGAAGATAAAAAAATTAAAGATTGTCCTTTTAATAAAAACTGGATTATTAAGACCTATGGTGAGAAGCAGTATGAAGAAATTAATGAAAAAATAATTCTATGTTCAGGAACAGTTATGGGCTCTCAGAGTAAGATTATTGAATACTTTACTCTAATAATAAATAATATATCAAAATTTAAATATAAAAGAAAATTAAAATACTCTTTAACTTTTAGAATAGATCCAGAGGGAAGGGGATGTGATCAAGGGCACGCAAATTATATTGTTCACAAAAAACTAATAAAAAATATTAATTTATATAAAAATAGCAGTGGACCTTTTGCTACTGTATTTTACTTAAAAAATATTTATTTTAATAAGAAGAATGAATTATTAAATTCATCAAATGACCCTTATATTTTAGTTCATCAATACGATAAAAGATGGGATGAATTTAAAAGTAACGTAAATGAAATTAGAAAAAAAATTGGTATTGATCGAATTTTATAAATTTTTAATTGGAATGCGCCCGGAAGGATTTGAACCCTCAACCTCCTGATCCGAAGTCAGGCGCTCTATCCAGTTGAGCTACGAACGCAAATGGTTATAATTTAGAGGAAATAATGAATAACTCAATTAAATTCTTAATTACCGAAAAAGAAAGTGGAGTAAGACTAGATGTTTTTTTATCAAGAAAAATAGATTATTTAACTAGATCACATATTAAAAAAATTATCGAGAAAGAAAATGTAAAAATTAATGATGAGATTGTAGATTCACCTTCTAAAAAAATTAAAAAAAACGAGCTGATAAATATTAATTTACTTCTTAAAAAAAATGATAAACTTAAACCTAATTTTATTAAGTTAGACATATGTTTTGAAGATAAAGATTTACTTATTATTAATAAACCAAAAGGTATGGTGGTGCATCCTGGGGCTGGAAATAATCAAAATACATTAGCTAATGCTTTAGTTTATAAATATAAAAATAAATTATCGAATATTAACGGAGATATAAGGCCAGGAATAGTTCATAGAATAGATAAGGACACGAGCGGATTATTACTAGTAGCAAAAAATAATTTGGCCCATTCTAAACTTGGAAAACAATTCAGCGAACATTCGATTAAAAGAAAATATTTATGTTTAATATGGGGTGTCATAAGACCATTAAATGGAAAAATTGAAACTTTAATATCTAGAAATCAAAGAAATAGACAATTAATGGATGTTAGTGACACAAGAGGAAAAAATGCAATTACTAAATATAAAACTCTTAAAGTTTTTAATATAAAAAAAATTCCTAAAATCAGTTTAATTGAATGCGAGCTAGAAACTGGAAGAACACATCAGATAAGAGTGCATATGAAATATAAAAGAACCTCTCTGCTTGGTGATAAACAATATGGAAAAAAAAATATTAAATTTAAAAATATTAATAAAGATTTTTGTGAAGTTCTCTCAGATTTAAAAGGACAAACTCTTCATGCAAAAAGTTTAGGCTTTGTACATCCAACAAAAAATAAATTCTTAAATTTCACTTCAGATTTACCGACCGATTTTAAAAAAGTGTTGAATTTATTAGAAAATCTCTCTAGTTGAAAAACTATAATTAATATATAAATCTTTATTATGCGAAAAGAAAAAACATTAAGTAACTTACCGACACCTTCAGTAGGTGGTCTTTCTTTATATTTAGCTCAAATAAAAAAATTTCCTATGCTTGATGCTGAAGAGGAATATATGCTAGCCAAAAATTGGAAAGAAAACGGAAGTTTACAATCTGCTCATAAATTAGTTACTAGCCACTTAAGGTTAGTTGCTAAAATTGCTATGGGATATAGAGGCTACGGATTGCCAGTAAATGAACTTATATCTGAAGGAAATATTGGTTTGATGCAAGCTGTGAAAAAGTTTGATCCTGATAAGGGCTTTAGATTGGCTACTTATGCAATGTGGTGGATTAAAGCATCTATACAAGAATATGTTTTAAGATCATGGAGTTTAGTAAAAATGGGTACAACAACAGCACAAAAAAAACTTTTTTTTAATCTTAAAAAAATTAAAAATCAAATTGCCCCTAATCAAGAAGGTGACTTAAAAAATGATCAAGTTGAAGAAATTTCTAAAAGGTTAGATGTTGATTCCACTGAAGTTGTTAATATGAATAGAAGAATGATGGGTCAAGAGAAATCTTTAAATGATCCTATAAAAAAAGGTGAAACAGATGAGTGGCAAGACTGGTTAGTCGATGATTCATTAGATCAAGAGTTAATAATTTCTCAACGACAGGAATACAATGATAAAAAAGAGTTACTTAAAGGTGCTATGAAAATTTTAAATGAAAGAGAAAAAGAAATTATAAATTACCGAAGATTATCTGAAAATCCTAAAACTTTAGAGGAATTAAGTCAAAAGTATAAAATTAGTAGAGAAAGAATAAGACAAATAGAAACAAAAGCATTTGAAAAACTGCAAAAATCTATGATTAATGCTAGTAAAACAAAAAATTTGCTTCCGTCTAATTAAATATTAAAAGGGTCCTCGATTAATATGGTATCCTCTCTTTCGGGACTTGTTGAAATACTCGATACTTTGGCACCAATAAAATCCTCTAAAGCAAAAATATAGTTTTTAGCTTTTTCAGGTAAATCTTGAATATTTCTTACACCTTGAGTTGAGCTTTTCCATCCAGGAAAAGATTTATAAACTGGTTTAATATTAAACTGGTCTTCTGAGGATGTTGGTAAATAATCTATTTTTGTTCCATTTAAATTATACTCTATACACATTTTGATTTCATCAAGTTCATCTAAAACGTCTAATTTTGTCAAAGCTATTGCATTAATTCCTGAAATTTTAATTGTTTGTCGAACGAGCACACCATCAAACCAGCCACATCTTCTTTTCCTTGCAGTAACTGTTCCAAACTCTTTGCCTCTTTTACCTAAAGTTTCTCCAATTTTATCTTTTAGTTCTGTGGGAAAAGGACCGCTGCCTACTCTAGTAGTGTAGGCCTTTGTAATTCCTAATACATAATTAATTTTATTTGGACCTAAACCACTGCCTGTAGCAGCCATAGCAGGAACTGTATTTGAGGACGTTACAAAAGGATAAGTTCCATGATCAACATCTAATAGAATTCCTTGAGCGCCCTCAAACAAAATTTTTTTTCTTTCTTTTATTAATTCATCTAATTTTATCCACACAGGCTGAGCAAATTTTAAAATTTTTGGTGCAATTTTCAATAATTTTTTTTTGAGATCTTCTTTCTTAAAAACTTTTTTTTTTAAACCTTTTCTAATTGCATTATGATGTTCTAGAACATTTTTTAATCTGATATCTAGATTTTTTTCTGATCTTAAATCCATTAGACGAATAGATCTTCTTCCAACTTTATCCTCATAGCATGGGCCTATGCCCCGTCTAGTGGTACCAATTTTGCCTTTTCCTGCAGCATCCTCTCTTATTTCATCCATTTCCTGGTGGAAAGGGAGTATGAGTGAGGCAGACTCTGAAATCATAAAATTTTCTGTAGTCACATCTATGCCTTTTTTCTTAATATCTTTAATTTCATCTAATAGTGCCCACGGATCTATAACTACTCCGTTACCTAAAATAGATATTTTTCCTTTTCTGACTATACCTGATGGAAGCAGCCTCAATTTAAATACCTTTTTATCTATAACCAATGTATGCCCTGCATTATGTCCTCCTTGAAAACGAACAACTACATCTGCTTCACTAGATAACCAATCTACAATTTTTCCTTTTCCTTCATCTCCCCACTGCGATCCTACAACGACTATATTTTTCATTATCTAAATTTTTTTTTTATTATTATTGAATTTAAATGGTTTATAGGACCATGTCCTTTTCCATAATTAGGACTAGATCCTATTGCTTGGTTAACATATTTAATTCCTAACTCACAGGACTTCTTTAAAGGTTTTCCACATGATAAAAAAGTTGCTATTGCACTTGATAAAGTACAACCAGTGCCATGTGTATTTTTAGTTTTTATTCTTTTACTTGTAAAAATCCTAATCTCATTTTTATTTACAAATAAATCCTTAAGATATCTTGACTTTCTATGGCCTCCTTTTATTAAAACATTTTTAGCTCCAAGTTTAATCAAAATATTCGCAGCCTTGGTCATGTCTTGTAGACTTTTAATCTTTATTTTTGTTAAAACTTCTGCTTCAGGGATGTTTGGAGTTATCAAATAACTGTTTTTTACCAATTTTTCTTTTAAGGTTTTAATCGCTGATTTATTAATTAATCTTGCGCCACCTTTAGCAATCATTACAGGATCTAAAATAATTTTTGATACGTTTGACCTTTTTAAAGCTTTTGCTACAGATCTTATAACTTGAGATGATTGAAGCATTCCAATCTTAACTCCATTAGGCTTTATGTCTTTACAAGTAAATAGAATTTGTTTTTCTATTTCTTTTGGCTTGATAGGAACGACTGATATTACTCCTTTTGTGTTTTGAGCCGTAACTGCGGTGATAGCAGTCATGGCATAACTTCCAAGAGCAGTTATAGTTTTAATATCTGCTTGAATACCTGCTCCTCCAGATGAGTCGGACCCAGCTATTACTAAAACTTTAGATTTTATTCTCAATTTTTTATCGATTGTTTAATAATTTTGATACATTTAAAAATTAATTTTTTATCATATGACTCAGCCATAATTCTAATTTTTGGTTCAGTTCCAGATTTTCTTACCAAAATTCTTCCCTTGTCGCCCATAATTTTAATTGCTTTTTTAATTGCATTTTTTGGCTTAATCTTATTAATAATATTTTTATCTCTAACTACAATATTTTCTAAAACTTGAGGCAAAGGTTTAAAAACATTAAGTAGTTTACTTGCTTTTTTTCTTTTTCTTAAAGAAAATAAAACTTCTAAAGCAACAAGCAATCCATCGCCAGTGGTTGCGAACTTTCCTAAAATTATATGCCCTGATTGTTCTCCTCCTAAATTAAAATTTAATTTTTTCATTTTTTCTTTTACGTATCTGTCTCCTACTTTTGATCTATAAAATTTAATTTTTTCATCGCTTAAAAAATTTTCTAAACCATAATTAGACATTAAAGTTCCAACTACTCCACCTTTTAAGATTTTTTTTGATTTCCATCTTCGAGCAAGCATAGCGATAATTTGATCCCCATCTATTATCTTGCTTTTTTCGTCACACATAATAATTCTATCAGCATCTCCATCAAACGAAATTCCAACATGAGCTTTAAATTTTTTAACTGCTGATTTGATTTTAGATGGGTACATTGACCCGCACTGCTCATTAATATTTAAACCATTTGGTTTCACACCTAATGATATTACTTTTGCACCAAGATCTTTTAGAAGTTTTGGAGCAGCTTTATATCCAGCTCCATTAGCGCAATCCAGAACTATCTTAGTACCTCTCAAATGGAAATTTTTAGGAAAATTCTTTCTTAAAATTTCAATATATTTATCATTGCCATTTTCTAATCTTTTAACTCTACCTAGTAATTTTGGATTTGTTAATTGTTTTGTATTTTTTGTATCTATCAATTTTTCAATTTTTTTTTCTATCTTATCAGATAGTTTCATACCGTCTGGGCCAAATAATTTTAGTCCATTATCATAAAAAGGGTTATGAGATGCTGTTATCATTATTCCCATGTTAGCCTTCATAGATTTTGTTAACATTGCGACTCCATTAGTTGGCAAAGGCCCTAATGTAAAAACATGCATTCCTCCTGAAACTAATCCAGATACTAATGCTGGTTCTAAAGTATACCCAGATAATCTAGTATCTTTAGCTATAATAGCAATTTGTTTTGATTTTTTTTGGTTTTTAAAATATGTACCTGATGCTAATCCAAATTTAAAAAATTTTTCACCAGTTATATTGCCTTGATTTACAGTTCCTCGAATTCCATCAGTTCCAAAATATTTATTTTTCATTAATTTTTCAATTTAGTTAAAATTTTTCTAAATACTGAAATACCCTGTTTTACCTCGTTTACATTATGCACTCTAAAAATCTGAACTCCTTGAGACAATAAAAATAATACTGATGCAATTGTGCCGCCTATTCTTTCTGTACTATCATTCAACCCAGATATTTGACTAATAAATCTTTTTCTAGAAGTCCCAATTAAAATAGGAAATCCAAGACTATGAAACAAAGATATTTTAGAAATTAAAGTCAAATTATGTTTCAAATTTTTACCAAAACCAATACCAGGATCTATAATAATTTTTTTATTGTGAATTTTTTTAATACCTTTTTCAAAAAAATCATAAATATCTAATAAAACATTTCTATATTTTGGGTTTCTTTGCATTGTATTCGGGGTACCTTGCATGTGATGAAGAACTTTGGAAACATTAAATTTTTTTAATCTTAATAAAGACTGCTTATCATAATTAAAACCTGAAACATCATTTATTAGGTCTGTTCCTTCTTTAATTGATTTAATCATTATCTCAGATTTCCTTGTATCAATCGACAAACATACCTTATGGTGTTTCTTTTTAAAATTTTTGATAACATTTTTAACTCTTTTCCATTCCATGTCTGCTAAAACTGTCTTTGAACCAGGTCTGGTAGACTCTCCTCCTACATCAATGATATTTGCTCCAGATTTTATCATTTTAGAAATATGGATTTTAGCCTTGTTCTGATTGTTATATTTGCCTCCATCGGAAAAACTATCTGGAGTCAAATTTAAAATTCCCATTATAGAGGGTTTTAAAAAGTTCACATTTTTTAAAAAATTTTTTCTTTTCAGGATTATTTTTTTAAGATCTTGCTTTACTTTTTTCTTACAAGAACTTTTTAATCTATTAATTTTTTTAAAATAAATAGTTTTAGATAAAACTTTATAATTTTTTCTTGTGATTATTTCTAATTTATCAAAAGCGATATATTTGTTGCCGCATAATGGTAGAGCTAGTTTCTTATTAATTAATAATTTCGCATTTTCACCATAATAAAAATTACACGCTCTAGTGTAATATTTAGTCATTATTATTTAAATTGCTGGCTTTGGCTTTAAACCTAATGAACCAAGAGCTGAAGCAGCTTTACCATCATCTTCATCTTGATCTCTAAAAGACCTTGTTGGTTTTATATCTTTTAATATTAAATCTCTGATTTCATCTCCAGACAAAGTTTCATAAACTAAAAGAGCTTTAGCAATCTTGTGTAGATCATCAATTTTTTCGGTCAAAACTTTTCTTGCCCTTTCATAACCTTTATCCACTATTTTTTTTACCTCTTCATCAACCTTTTTAGCTGTTTCCTCTGACATATTTTGTTGTCTAGTTACAGATCTGCCTAAAAAAACTTCCTCTTCGTTTTCACCATAAGCAATTGTTCCTAATTCCTCGCTCATTCCATATTTAGTGACCATATTTTTAGCCATTTTAGTTACCATATCTATATCGGATGACGCTCCAGACGTAACTTTGTCATGTCCAAAAATTATTTCTTCAGCAATTCTTCCGCCCATCGCTACAGCTATATCTGAGTGCATTTTTTCTCTTGTAACTGAAAGTTGATCTCTTTCAGGTAAACGCATCACCATTCCGAGCGCTCTTCCTCTAGGAATTATTGTGGCTTTATGTATTGGGTCAGATGCTTTTTCATTAAGTGCAACAATAGCATGTCCTCCTTCGTGATAAGCTGTTAGTCTTTTTTCATCTTCTGACATCACCATTGATCTTCTTTCAGCACCCATCATAACTTTATCTTTAGCTTCTTCAATATCAGACATTGTGACAACTCTTTTGTTTTTTCTTGCGGCTAATAAAGCTGACTCATTTATTAAATTTGCTAGATCGGCGCCTGAAAAACCTGGAGTGCCTCTTGCTATAGTCCTAAGTTTTACATCAGGTCCAGTGCTTATCTTTTTTACATGAACTTTTAAAATTGCTTCTCTCCCGATAATATCTGGATTTCCAACTACAACTTGTCTATCAAATCTACCTGGCCTTAAAAGAGCAGGGTCTAAGACGTCTGGTCTATTTGTTGCAGCAATTAATATTATTCCCTCATTAGTATCAAAGCCATCCATCTCAACCAATAACTGGTTTAATGTTTGCTCTCTCTCATCGTTTCCGCCACCGAGTCCGGCTCCTCTACTTCTACCAACTGCATCGATCTCATCGATAAAAATTATGCAAGGTGAATGTTTTTTTCCTTGCTCAAACATATCTCTTACTCTGGATGCTCCTACTCCAACAAACATTTCTACAAAGTCAGATCCAGAAATAGAAAAAAAAGGTACATTTGCCTCTCCAGCTATAGCCTTTGCTAACAAAGTCTTTCCAGTTCCTGGAGGACCAATTAATAAAGCTCCCTTAGGAATTTTGCCGCCGAGCCTACTAAATTTTTTTGGATCTTTTAAAAATTCTACAATTTCTTCAACTTCCTCCTTAGCTTCCTCTACTCCAGCTACATCATTAAAAGTAACTTTCCCTTGTGCCTCATTTAGAAGTTTTGCTTTTGATCTACCAAAACCCATTGCTCCACCTTTTCCTCCTTGCATTTGGCGCATGAAAAAGATCCATACACCTATCAACAACAGCATAGGAAACCATGATAATAGTATACCTAAAAGCGAAGGCATTTTTTCCTCTTTTGGAGTAGCATTTATACTAATATTTTTGGAAGATAATTTTTCTACTAGTTCTGGATAATTTGGAGAATACGTATTAAACGTTTTTCCGTCAGATAAAACTCCTGTTATGTTGTTCCCCTGAATTTGAACTTCAACAACTCTTCCATTTTCAACTTCATTAAGAAAATTTGAGAAAGGTAGATTGTTCTTTTCGGTATTAATTTTCTGTGGATCCTGAAACATGTTAAATAGTCCTACAGATAGCATGACTATAATGGCCCACATGATTAAATTTTTAAAATTCATAGTTAATAAATAAGTATTATATTTATAATAACAAGTATAATAGAAGACTAATTAAGATGTAAATAAGTCAAAATATAGCAGATATATAGAAAAAAACTAACTTTTAATCTTTTTTATCAAAATTATATTGTTTTTTTCAACCATAATTAAACATCCTGCTAAATTATAATTTAACCTTTTTTTAATTAATATTTGAGTGATCAAATAATTAATTTTTTTTGCTCTTTGTAAATAATACGACTTTGTTAATTCTTTAAGTGATTTCTTTAGAACCCTCATTTGCATTTCTTTATTAAGTTTTTTAAATTTTTCAAGTTTAATCACAATTTTTTGTTTATCTTTTTGTGTGATCTCATTATAAGTTTTATTAAAATAGAAATTTAATGTTTCCCTGCTAGACGCCAAATTATTAATGGACTTAATGATTTGATTATAATTTATTCCACTAGACTCTAAAGATTTTTTTAAATTTCTAACTCTAGTTCTTAAATATTTCTTATTATTATTAGTCGGATCTTTAAAGTATTTACCAAATATGATTTTTGAAATTTTTTTTAATTGAGTTTTGTTAACGTCTAGCAAAGGCCTGCTTAAACTTATTTTAGAATTAATATTATAAATTTGTTTCATTGACGAAAGACCGTCTAGCCCGCTTCCTCTAGATAGTCTAATAAAAAAAGTCTCAACTTGGTCTTCTAAATTATGAGCAGTCAAAATGTTATTTAGTTTATTTTTTTTACAAAATTTTACTAAAAGATCATATCTTATTTCTCTTGCTTGACTTTGGACGTTCTTATTAATTATTCTTTTATTTGTTAAAATTTTTAAACTGATTTTATGTTTTTTGAGCAAATTTTTTACCTGAGAAGCCTCTTTAGATGAATTTTTTCTAAGATTATGATCTACTAATACATAATAGATTTTGCATTTTTTTTCTAAACTATAAGCCTTGGTGAGAGCAGTTAATGCTAAACTATCAGGCCCACCTGATACTCCAACAACAAACTTTTTCTTTTTGGAATAATCAAGTTTTTTTTTTAATGACCTGTAGATTAAAGATAATTCTTCGTAACTTTTAAAACCTTCTTTAAGAATTACATTTGAATTTTTTTTGCTCATATTGAGCTTTTTGTAACACAGACTTACTTGCTTTTGGATATTCTTTTTTAAGTGCTGAAATCATTTTACAACCTTGATCTTTTTCTCCTAATTGTACCATTGTGATTCCTAATTTTAAAAGATTATCTGGAGCTTTTTTACTTTTAGGATAATTTTGATATCCATCTAAATACGCGGTTGCTGCATCTGAATATAATTGTCTTATTCTAAAAGTTTCTCCGTACCAGTATTGTGCGTTTCCTGCTAGATCGTGATCTTTATTTTTTTCAATAAACTCTTTCAGTGCAAATTCTGCGGTTTCATAATCTCCTACTTTCATAAAACTTACAGCAAATTCATATTGCTCTTTAGGAGGTTTATCTGGAAGTAAAGATTCTTTTTTATCTGCTTCTTCTGTTATTACTGTCTGAGCGCTTTCAATAGATTTAGTTTCTTGTTCTTTTGGTAACCCGCTAACTGAATAACCTGGGTTTGCGCCAAAGTCCTGAGGTTTGCTAGTTCCGGGTAAATTCTTTTGTTTTTTTAAAGATGTTTCTGAACTTTCTATATCTGAAAATCTTAATTGTGTGTCAGATTGAATTTTTGTTACTCGCGATGATAATTTATCTAATTTGAAATTTACTTCCTCGAATTTATTGGTGAGTTCTCTAAATTGATCTTCAATTTCATTTAATTTTAGAAGATGCTTTGTAAGGATATCTTCATTGAGTTCGGTTGATTTAATAGAAGAAGATTTTGATTTTAAAATATCTGATTTTTGGTAAACAGCTTTCTCTAATGTTTTAATGTCTTGGGTCAAAACTTGAATTTGATCTGCTATTGCCTGTATTTGAACTTCCTCTTCTTCAGCATAAACAAAAGCGCTAAAGTTAATCATTAAAATTAATGCGAAAGATAACTTCTTAGAAAAATCCATTATCAATCTTTAGATATACAAAATGGCAAAAAAAAGACCCTTTAATAACACTATTATCAAAGGGTCTTAAATTTTAAAAATTAATTTACTTTAACTGTGACTGATCTTCTGTTTTGAGACCAAGCTAAAGGGCTAGACGCTGGATTTACAGGTTTTTCTTTTCCATAACTAATTACAGAAATTCTTTTTCCTGATATTCCATAAGTCATCAGATAATCTTTAGCCGCATTCGCTCTACGCTCTCCTAAGGCTAAATTGTATTCTCTTGTGCCTCTTTCGTCAGCGTGACCTTCTATAGTAACACTAAGTTTTTTATTCTTTCTTAAGAAAGTCGCTTGTTTTCTCAGCGTAGCTCTTGAAGCTGTTGTTAATGAAGATTTATTAGTCGCGAAAAATACTCTGTCTGGAACACCTGAAGCAAGATATTTTACTGTTTCCTTTCCAGTATACACATCACCATCTATGTTGCCTGATTTTTTAGCTGTAGAACAAGCGCTTAAAATTAACGTTGCAAAAACCACTAAAAATACATTTTTTAAATTCCTATTAAGTGTCATTTTTTCCCCTGGGTTGATTGTTGAAATATTTCAAATTATTAAAGATTATTCAAGCTTTAATTACATAATAATTACCCTCACTTTGATAATAAAGAGGACCAAGATGGGTCTGAAGCGTCTGTTTTAGTGGTTAGTTTTCTCTCATTATAGCCTGTAATATCAATTGACCAAAGATTAGCAGAAAAACCTTCCCCTTTAGATCCTGCTTTTGTTTCTCTATAAAATACTAGTACTCTTCCGTTAGGCGACCATGATGGAGCTTCTTGGTAAAAATTTTCAGTAAGCAATCTTTCTCCTGAACCATCTGTTCTCATGACCCCAATATAAAACCTGCCTTTTCTGACTTTTGTAAATGCAATTAAATCCCCCCTAGGAGACCAAACTGGAGTTCCATAAATGCCTTTTCCAAAAGTTATTCTTTTAACATCACTACCATCGCTTCTCATTACATATATCTGTTGTAAGCCGCTTCGATCTGAATTAAAGCAAATATATCTTCCATCTGGTGAGTACGAGGGTGAGGTATCTATAGAGGAATGATTTGTTATTCTTTCAACAACTCTAGTTTCTAAATCCATAGTATAAATATCTGAATTTCCGTCCTCTGCAAAACTCATTATTATTTTTTTTCCATCTGGTGAAAATCTAGGAGCAAAAGTCATACCTGGAAAATTTCCTACAACTTCTTGTATTCCTGTTTCAATATCTAATAAATAAACTCTAGGCATATTTCTAAAATAAGAAAGATAGGTAACCATTTGGTTGGTTGGATTAAATCTTGGAGTTAAAACTAGTTCGTTACCTAAAGTTAAGTATTTAGTATTAGCACCATCTTGATCCATAATTCCTAATTTTTTTATTCTCTGATCTTTAGGTCCGCTTTCTGCAACATAAATTATTCTGGTATCAAAATATCCTTCCTCTCCAGTCAATCTCTCATAAATTTTATCAGAAATTATATGTGCTACTCTTCTCCAATTTGTCGGGGTTGTAGTAAAAGCTAATGCTGTCATTTCTTTTGCAGCCGTCAAATCCCAAAGTCTAAATTCTACTTTTAATTTTCCATCTTTAACTAATAGCTTTCCTGTCACTAATGCCTGAGCTTTAATCAATGTCCAGTCTTCAAATCTTGGCTTTAGATGGGCTATATCAGGCTTTTGAACAAATGCCTCTTTTTTTAATGGATTAAATAAACCAGTGTTTCTAAAATTTTTTTCAATAATTGAAGATATGTTATTGCCCAATTCTTTAATTTTCAAACCTTCATATTTTTCTGATTTGATATCAACGTGCAAAGGTGAAACAGCAATTGGTAAAGGGTCTAAATTACCTCTAGTTATATCAACTTCTATTAAAGCGAATAAAGAGTTTAAAGAAACAAAATATATCAATAAAACTAAAAATATTTTTTTCATACTATCCTTTTAACATTTCTTCTGGATTAAAATTTAATTGTATCTCTTTCCACTTATCATATCCAGTAGGTGGAACTTTAAGAGGTTGGCATAATCTTACAGCTCTTAATGCGCTTTCTGCTAATACTTTATAGAATTTTTGTCCTGGTCTATTCATTCTTTGATGGTCTAAAATCTCAGATTTCATTATTGTTCCATCTTTTTTTAATTTTAGTTTTATTCTTACTAATAAATTTTGATCATAAGGTAAGCCTAGAGGTACGCTCCAACAACCAAATATCTGAGCCCTGAGAGCATCCTCCTCTGAAAGCGTTAGACCAGTTGCAAAAGAATTTTTTATATTACTCTGGGTTAGCTTGTCTATTTTATCTTTTTTCACAGCTTCCTCTTCTTTAGCCTTGTCAATTAAAGCTGCTATTTGATTTGTGTCTACTATTTTTTTTTTTCAAATTCTGATGATTGTCTAATTTGAGGCTCAATTTCTTCAGGATTCTGTTTTTTTTTAACTATTTGTTTTTTTTCTTTTTTTTCATCTGGTAAGGGAATTCTGTCTGGTTTTTCTTTAGCTTTAGCAGCTGGTGGTGCTTGCTCTGAAACTACTCTCTCTTCTTCTTTTTTTGTTTCTTCAATAATTTTTCTTGCTTTAGGAGCAAATGGAATATTTGTCTTATCAGAAATTTGTATTAGTTCTACAGAAACAATAGGAGGTAAATCTATTGGCTGTCTAATCATGAAAGGTAAAGTTAAAACGGTTAATAAAATCATAACCGAATGAAATATTAGAGAATAGATTAAACTTTTTGTCATTATTCATTTAATTTTTATATGGCTCAGATATTAATGCTACTTTTGAAAAACCTGCCCCAGATAATGTTCCCATAACTTCTAAAACTCTACCATAGTTTATAGTTTTATCGCCTCGAACGTAAATTCTTGTATCTGTTCTATTTTTTGCAATAGCTAAAAGTTTTGGAACAATTTTTTGGTAATTTACTTTATGTTCTTGAATATAAATTTCACCTTTTGAATTTATGCTTATAGTTAAGGGTTCTTGATCATCAGGTAATGAGTCAGCTGCTGATTCTGGTAAATCAACTTGAACACCTACAGTTAACAAAGGTGCTGTTACCATAAAAATAATTAACAAAACTAACATGACATCAACAAAAGGAGTTACATTAATTTCACTCATTGGTTCATTTCTAGAGCGATTAAATTTAAAAGCCATTATTAAATAATTGATAAAAATCTTTTTGAGAAATTGTCTATTTTTGAAATATACCTTTTGGAGTCACTATTAAATTTATTGTAAGCAACAACAGCTGGTATTGCAGCCAACAAACCTAGAGCAGTAGCAAATAGGGCTTCGGCTATACCTGGAGCAACTATAGCTAAACTTGTATTACGAGAGATGGCTATTGATTGAAATGAATTCATTATCCCCCAAACTGTTCCAAACAAACCTATGAAAGGCGCAGTTGATCCTATAGTTGCCAAAAATGTAAAATTTTTTTCTATCTTTTTAATTTCATTATCTGTGGCTATTTCCAAAATTCTTTCTACTCTAGCAGCTTGAACAGCTGAAGATTGTCTTTTTGTTTTTATTAATTCGTTCATAGCTGATTTAAAAATAATTGTTGCGGGATCTTTTGAGTTAGAAGGTAAATTATTGTTAAAACTTTCTGCAGATTTAGCTTTCCAAAATTTTTTTTCAAAATCTTCGGTCGAAGCATTAATAGTTTTAAATAGTTTAAATTTATCAAAAATTAGTGCCCAAGAAAAAATGGAGCTTGCTATCAAAAGAATTATTACAAACTTGACAACAAAATCAGCTCTTAAAAAAAGTTTCCACAATGAAAAATCTGATGCGCCGCCTAAACCAACTACTTGTGATGCAATTTCTTGTTCCATAAAGGCTAGATACTTTTAGATTGTGTCATGAATTTGACCATTTAAAGCTAAATACATTGAAAAATTATTTTTTTACTTCGTATAACCTAGTCTCACTATAAAATCTGGCGATAAGTATAGCGTCGGATTTATTGACATCTTTTTTCTTTGACAACTCGTTTGATAATAATGGATACATTTCTATTGCTTTTGTTCGACTAGAATCTTTAGAAGAATTGATTAAATCAAAATGTTTTTTCCACTTTGATGGTCTAACAAAAAAAATCGGAAATCCTAATGCGGCGCATATTCCTTTTATAGCGCCAAAGGTTTGACCAAAATTAAACATACTAGTAACCCCTTGACCTGGCATAGCATTAACTTGTTCTACGACGACTGCGACTTCCTCATCGCTGCTTGTTTTGCTTTTTAATAATGCTACGAGTTGAGCGCTATTTAACTGTCTTTTATTTTTTTTACCCTCGGCCATTACTGGCATATCGTTAATACTTAAAACTTTATTATCTTTTAAGACTGCTATTGCGCCGCTTAAACCTGGATCAATTCCTATAATTTTCATGTATTTATTTCTAAACTAGCATTAGTAAAGGTATTTTGAACATCATCTAATTCCTCAAGACTCTCTAAAATGTGCATAATCTTTTCATTTTGATCATTTTTTAGATTTATATAAGAATTTGGTATCCACTCGATTCCAGAATACTCAATATCATTTAAATATTTATCAAATTGACCTTTGACTTTGTAAAAATCCTCTATTGAAGATATTATCTCGTATACTTTTTCATGAGTAAAACAATCCTTAGCACCAGAGTTTGTGGCTATTTCAAATATTTTTTCTTCAGTAATCATATCTTTTTTATTGATACGAATAATCCCACAATTTTTAAATAAGTAACTTGTTGAACCTTTCTCACCTAATCTTCCTCCATTTTTTTGTAAAATAGTTCTAATACTAGAAGCTGATCTGTTTTTATTATCAGTTAAAGTTTCAATAATGAAAGCTACATTAAAAGGTCCAAATCCTTCGTACCTTAAATTTTCATAATCTTTATCTTCACTCATTTCAGATTTACTTATTGCGCGAGTGATATTATCTTTAGGCATATTTGCTTGCTTTGCAGCGTTTATTGCGGCTCTTAATCTTGGATTCATATCTGGATCTTTATCTCCCAATTTTGCAGCAACAGTTATTTCTCTTGATAATTTTGAAAATATTTTAGATCTTTCTTTGTCAGCTCTTCCTTTTTTATGTTTAATTCCCGCCCAATGTGAATGGCCTGCCATACCTTACTCCGTTAAACTTCCGCCTTTAATAATTCTTGTGATTTTTTTTGCCAAACCTGTTTTTTGATCTGCGTCAATTATTATTCCAGATAGTGTAGCCTCTCCCTCTGAAGGGAAATGATTTACTGCCTCTCTATCTTTAAGGAATTTCTTAATTGAATTTTCTTTATTCATTCCTATTACAGAATTATAATCTCCGCACATGCCAATATCTGTTTGATAACCTGTTCCTTTTTCTAAAATTCTTGTATCTGCAGTTGGTACATGCGTGTGAGTTCCAACAACGCCTGTAGAAACTCCATCAAAAAAGTGTCCTATAGCCATTTTTTCACTAGTTATTTCTCCGTGAAAATCCACTAAAATAAAATCTGCATCTTTTTTTAAAACAACCTTTTGTTTTATCTTTGTTGCTGCTTCAAAAACGTCCTCTGTTTTTCTCATAAACACATTTCCCATCAAATTTATTACTCCAACTTTGAATTTTTTATTTTTTGTAATGTAAATACCGTACCCACTCCCAGGTGAGGCATCGACCAGGTTTGCTGGCCTTAATAATCTATTTTCAGTATTTATATACTCGGCTGTCTCCTTTTTATCCCAAATATGGTTTCCAGATGTAATAACATCAGCTCCGTATGAAAAAAATTCTTCTGCGATAGATTTTGTAATACCTCTGCCATCATCAGCCGAATTTTCTCCATTTAAAACTGTAAAATCAATAGATGAGTTTAATATTAAATTTGATAGATGTTTTTTTATTACATCTCTACCTGAACGTCCCATTACATCACCCAACATTAGTATTCTCATTAAAAAATACCTTTTTCTGTCAAAATGTAGTTTAGTTTCATATCTTTATTTGTAATTGGGAGTTTATTAAATTTTTGGAATGAAAAAGCAATCCCAATAGTAAGTATATTTTGACGATCCTTTAAATATTTATTAAGATACCTATCATAATAACCTCCTCCGTAACCTAATCTGTTATTATCACTATCAAAAGCTAACAATGGAATAAGCATTATATCCGGGGTCTTTTTTTGAGTTTTTAAAGGCTCTAAAAGCCCATATTTATTGACTTGTAAAATATCATGTCTTCTCCATTTATAAAACTGCATAGACTTATTATTAGAAATAATTGGCAAAGATGTATTTAAAAATTTAATATTTTCATTTTCAAATAATTTGAGAACATTTGCTTCAAAAAAAGAGGGATAATATAGAGAAAGATTAATATTTTTATTACGAAATTTTTTTTTTATTAGTTTAATTAACGGTTTAAAAAAGCCTACTTTAATTTCAAAGTAATTTTTTTTTCTTATAGAAAAAAATTTTTTCCTTAATCTTTCTTTTTTTCCATTCACTGTATTTTAGAAGCTGAATCTGTGTTAGAGAGAATTTTTTCAAGAGATTTAGTTGTTTTATCCAACATTGACTCGTAAAGATTATTGCTATCTTCTATTGTTTTTTTAAACTTTTCCAGCTCTTGATTTAATTTTTTAATTTCTTCATCTTTGTTGCCTTTATATTCTATCGCTAAACTTTTTAGTTCTTTAAATTTATTCGATAATTCATCCAATTTTTTCTTTTGTTTAGCAACTCTCTGCTTTAAGTCAAAGTATTCGTCTATTAGTTGAATAGTAGTAATTAGTAAAAGTTTATTTTCTCCAATATTGCCTAATTTATCTTTTAGCTCACCATATTTTTTATCTAAAAATTTTGTTAAGCTTTTGAGTGACTCTTCCTGTCCGTCATCACAAGATAAAAGATAATCCTTGTTATTAAATTTTATATTTACGTTTGCCATTTTTCAATTTCACTTACTAAATTTTCAGTTTCTTGACTTAGTTCATCAATATCTTGATTAAATTTATCCTCCAAATTTGATTTTATCCGTACTTCCTCTTGAAGCTGAGTTATTTTATTCTTTAGATACGAATGCTCCCTAATTAATTCTCTATTTTTTTTTTCTATTTCCGCTTTTTGTCTCAGTATTTCATTTTTTTCAGTTTCAATTTTCTGAGTATTATATGATGAATGTGAATAAGTTGATGTTAAAGCATTCAATTTATCTATCAGTTCGTTTAAATTTTTTTCTTTTTTTTCAAAAATACTCATATGTTTATTTTATATCATATTATTGATATACTTAGTTTAAGTCTATATAGGTATTTTAACTGTGAACGTAAAATTTAATCAACTATCAAATGCAATAAGATTTTTATCTATTGATGCTGTTCAGAAAGCTAATTCTGGACATCCAGGAATGCCCATGGGTATAGCAGACGTAGCTACAGTTTTGTTTAAATACCACCTGAGGTTTAATCCTAAAAATCCTAATTGGATTAATAGGGATAGATTCATTTTGTCTGCTGGACACGGTTCAATGCTTTTGTATTCGATACTTTACTTAACTGGGTACAAAAGTATATCAATTAACGACATTAAAAATTTTAGACAATTAAATTCTATTTGTGCTGGTCATCCTGAATACAAAAGAGGTACAGGTATTGAGACTACTACGGGACCTTTAGGACAAGGACTAGGCAATGCAGTTGGGATGGCGATAGCTGAAGAAATTCTAAGAAAAAAATTTGGATCAACTTTAATCAACAATAAAACATATGTCATTGCTAGCGATGGAGATTTAATGGAGGGAATAAGTCACGAAGCAATGAGTTTAGCTGGCCATCTAAAACTTAAAAACTTAATAGTTTTTTTTGATAATAATAAAATATCAATTGATGGCTCTACTTCCTTAAGTGTATCAGATGATTATAGAAAGAGGTTTGAGAGTTATGGGTGGAATTTTTTAGAAATTAATGGTCATGATGAAAAACAAATTTCAAAGGCAATAACTAAAGCATCTAAAGCAAGTAAACCTACTTTAATATCATGTAAAACTATAATTGGTTTTGGGTCGCCAAATAAATCTGGAAAAGCGTCTTCACATGGTTCACCTCTGGGTGATGAGGAAATTGCTTTAGTAAGAAAGAAACTTAAATGGAATAGTGAGCCGTTTCAAGTACCAGAAGACACTTTAAATGCTTGGAGAGAAATCGGAAAAAAAGGAGCTAAATTAGAGGAAAAGTGGCAAGAAATATTAAACAAAAAAAACTCAAATATTAAATCAGAATTTAAAAATGTATATGAAGAGTCAAATTTAAAAGATCTTGAAAATCTAATTAGAAAAGAAAAATCAAATTACTTTAAATCAAAACCGAGTATGGCAACTAGACAGTGCTCGTCAACTGCAATAGAAAGTATTTCAAGCATCTTGCCTCAATTGATTGGTGGCTCTGCAGATCTTAGCGGGTCAAATAATACTAAAACAAATAATTCTAAGTTAATTAATTCAAAAAATTTTGATGGAAATTATATTCATTACGGTGTTAGGGAGCATGGAATGGCTGCAGTTATGAATGGATTAGCCTTATACAGCGGACTAATTCCTTATGGTGGTACTTTTTTAATTTTTTCAGATTATTGTAAACCCTCAATAAGGCTTGCCGCTTTGATGGGTCTTAGAGTAATTTATATTTTTTCACATGACTCTATTGGACTCGGTGAAGACGGACCAACTCATCAACCCGTGGAGCAATTGACTGGATTAAGGGCGATTCCTAATCTTAATGTTTTTCGTCCTGCTGACATAAATGAAACTTTAGAATGTTGGGAAATAGCTTTAAAAAGTAAAAATACTCCAAGTGCGATTGCACTATCAAGACAAAAATTACCTTACATTAATCCAAAATTTTCAGAAAAAAATGTGTGCGAAAATGGAGCGTACGTAGTCAAAATGGACTCGCACAATAATCAAGTTACATTAGTTGCGTCAGGATCAGAAGTTGAGCTAGCTTTAAATTTACACAATGCTTTAAAAAAAAATAATATTCAATCCAAAGTAGTTTCCATGCCATGCCAAGAACTTTTTGACAAACAATCAGATGATTTCAAAAATGCCATTCTCGATAAAGAATCTTTAATTGTAACAATTGAAGCTGGAAATGTTTCTTCATGGAAAAGTTATTTAGTGAACAAAGGTTTATCTATAGGTATTGATAAATTTGGTGAAAGCGCTCCTTACAAAAAAGTTTACGAACATTTTGATTTATCAGTTGAAAAAATATTGCTAGCTATTCAAAATAAGCTTAGAAAATAAACACAATTTAAATGAGTGAAATAAAATATTTTTCTGAAAATCTAGTGGTTCAGAATAAAACAATAATTCTTAGACTTGATTTTAATGTTCCATTGAATGAAAAAAAAATTCAAGACAAAAGTAGAATTTTAAAAAGTTTACCTTTTATAAGAGATTTAATTAAGAAAAAAGCGAAGATAATTATTGTAAGTCATTTAGGAAGGCCAAAAGGTAAAAATAATAATGAGTTTTCTCTGGTACCAATATATAAATTTTTAAAAAATCAGCTAAAGACAAATGTGTATTTTTTTATAGGCGATATTAATGAAGAAACGAAAAATAAATTCTCATACTTAAAAGAAGGGGAAATTATTTTATTAGAAAATATTAGATTTTTTGAAGGAGAAAATAAAAATGATGACGTTTTTGCAAAAAAACTCGCTTCTCTTGGAGATATTTATATCAATGATGCTTTCTCTTGTTCTCACAGGAAGCAAGCTTCCATTCATAAAATTACAAAATATATTAAAGAGTCCTTTGCAGGACCGCTTTTAAAAAAAGAAGTCGGTGCAATAAATGCAATTATTCAAAATAAAAAAGAACCAGTCACATGTATTATTGGAGGATCTAAAATTTCAACAAAGATTAATGTGATTACTAATTTAGTAAAAAATGTAAACAACATTATTATTGTTGGAGCTATGGCTAATAATTTTTTAATCTTCAAAGGCTTTAAAGTTGGGAAATCTCTTATAGAAAAAGACACCAAAAAAATAATAAATACTATATATGCTGAAGCTAAAAGATATAATTGCAACATTCTTGTTCCTGATGATTGCAATGTTTCAGATGATTTTAAGGGAACTGCTAAAATTAGAAAAGTAGACTCGATTGATAAAGATGAAATAATCTTAGATATAGGGCCAAAAACTATTGAGAATATTGAGAGGATTATAGATCAATCTAATACAGTTTTATGGAATGGTCCCGCAGGATATTTTGAAAATGAGAATTTTTCAGTTGGAACCCTTGCAATAGCAAGGAAAATATCTGAAGGCACAGTTAGTAAATCTCTTGTATCAATAATAGGTGGTGGGGATACGATTTCTGCAATTGAAAAAAGTAAGGATAAATTTGCTTTTACACACTTATCAACAGCAGGCGGAGCATTTTTAGAATTTCTTGAAGGAAAAGACTTGCCCGGCCTCAATGTTTTAAAATAAATATCAGCTATGACTTTAGAAGAAATTGCAAAAAAAATGTGTGCTAAAGGCAAAGGAATATTGGCTGCTGACGAAAGCACTGGGACTATAGCAAAAAGATTCAAAAGTATAAATGTAGAAAATACTGAAAAAAACAGATTAATTTTTAGACAAACACTTTTTAGTTCTGAAGCTATGAAAAATTATATTGGTGGAGTAATTCTTTTTGACGAAACTATTAAGCAAAAAACTACAATTGGGCCAACTGTGCCAGAATTAATTTCACAAAGTAATGCTATTCCCGGTATTAAAGTTGATAAAGGAGCTAAGTTGCTCGCTGGATCTATAAATGAGACAGTAACTGAAGGTCTGGATGGTTTAAGAGAAAGACTAAAGGAATACTATGAACTTGGAGCAAGATTTACTAAATGGAGAGCAGTTTATAAAATATCAAACGGTTGTCCTTCATCTCAGTCAATAAGGTCAAATGCCCACGCTCTCGCAAGATACGCTGCTCTTGTACAAGAAGCAAAAATGGTTCCAATAGTAGAGCCTGAAGTACTAATGGATGGATCACATGATATCGACAAGTGCTATCAAGTGACAACTGACGTGTTGAACGAATGTTTTAATGAATTAGAAAACCACAAGATTGATTTAAAAGGAACAGTTTTAAAACCTAATATGGTTATTCCTGGAACAGACTCTGCAAAAAAATCAAGTGTGGAAGAAATTGCAAAAAAAACACTAGATTGTCTAAAAAAAAATGTTCCTAGCGAATTAACTGGTATTGCTTTTTTATCTGGAGGGCAGTCAGAAATAGAGGCAAGTAAGAACTTAAATGAAATAAATAAAATCAATGATACGAGTTTTTTAATTACTTTCTCGTATGGAAGAGGTTTGCAAGCAAGTGCGCTTAAGGTATTTGGTAAAAATCAAAATAATCAAACTGATATTCAAAAAGCCTTCGATCATAGAGCTAAAATGAACGGACTTTCTTCACAAGGTAAATGGTCTGAAAATTTAGAAAAAGAAGCTGCTGCTTAATTAGTTTGAGAAAAATAGTATACTTAATCTCCCCAGAAAAAATAGACAATGATTTTTACGTTAATTTAAGTAAAGTTTTGGTTTTTAGGAATGTAAAATTTTTTCAATTAAGATTGAAAAAAGAAAAAAAAAGTAGAATTATTAAAATTACTAGAAAAATTAAAAAGATTACTAAAAAATTCAAGGTGAAGCTTATAATCAACGATAGTCCAATTATCTCAAAAATTACAAATGCAGACGGTTGTCATTTAGGTCAAAGTGATGGTGCTGTTTTTGATGCAAAAAAATATCTGAGCAGAAAAATTATCGGTGTTACCTGTCATAATTCAAAATCTCTAGCTAAAATTGCAATAAAAGATAAGGCAGATTATTTAGCTTTTGGTTCTTTTAATAAATCAAATCTGAAACCTAAAGCAAAAAGAGCCAACATAAAAATTCTAAAGTGGGCAAAAAAAAATATAAAAAAACCAATTGTAGCTATTGGAGGCATCAATAGTTCAAACTACAGAAAATTTATTAAATCTGGAGCAAAATACATTGCAATATCAAGTTTTATTTGGGATAACCCAAATTTAAAACCAGAAGCTGCAATTAAAAAATTTAAATGAAGATAACTGCTATAGAAATAAAACCTGGAATGATAATCGAACATAAAAACGATTATTGGAATGTCCTTAAAACTCAACATGTTAAACCTGGAAAAGGTGGAGCTTTTAATCAAGTAGAATTAAAAAGTGTAACTAAAGGGACAAAATTTAATGAAAGATTTAGGTCAAGTGAGTCTGTGAAAAAAGCAGAAGTTGATGAAAAAAAATATAATTTTTTATATATTGATGGAGACAGCTGTCACTTTATGGACAATAAAAACTTTGAACAAGTTGAAATTCCAAAAAGTATAGCCGGCGAAAGCTATAAGCTATTGAAAGAAAACCTAGAAGTAACAATATCTTTTATGGAAGAAAAACCAATTTCTTTAGAACTTCCTAAAAATATTGAGTGTACAATTCAAAGTACTGATGTTGCTATAAAAAACCAAACAGCTTCTTCTTCTTATAAGCCTGCTATATTAGATTGTGGAATAAAAATTGATGTCCCTCCTTTTGTTGAGAGTGGGGAGAAAATTATTTTAGATACTCGAACTTTAGAATATGTGAAAAGAGTGAGTTAATGAGACTAAACTCTCCTCACATAAATATTATTACCAAAGCATGCATGAAAGCTTCCAGGTCTTTGATAAGAGACTTTGGGGAAATAGAAAAACTACAAGTTTCCACTAAAGGTCCAGGCGATTTTGTTAGTTCTGCTGACAAGAGAACAGAAAAAATAATTATTCAAGAACTACAAAAAGCGCATCCCGATTATGGCATAATTACCGAGGAGTCTGGAATAATTAATAGAGACAATATTAAAAACAGATGGATAATTGATCCAATAGATGGAACGATGAACTTTTTAAACGGTATACCACAATTTGCTATTTCAGTAGGATACGAGGAAAATAATGAAATAAAGTGTGGAGTAATTTTTGATCCAATTAAAAATGAAATGTTTTTTGCAGAGAAAGGAAACGGTGCATATCTTAATAATACAAGAATAAGAGTTTCAAATAAAAAAAAACTTGAGGACTCATTAATTGTGACTGGAGGTCCAAAACATAAAAGTGCGGTAAAAGAAAAAATTTTTTCAGAATTTATTAAAATATCAAAAGTTGTTCATGCTCCTATAAGAAAGTTCGGAAGTGCAGCTTTGGATATAGCTTATGTTGCTTGCGGTAGATTTGATGGGTATTGGCAAAGGGAACTTAATTATTGGGATATAGCAGCAGGAATAATAATTTTAAAAGAAGCAGGTGGATTTATCGATTTTTTTGAACAAGATGAAAAGGCTCCTTTAAAAAAGAACATTTTAGCTTCAAATTCAAATATACATAACCAATTAGGTGAATTAATTATAAAAAAATATTGAGTAAAAGGCTTTAATCATATAAAACTCGCATCATGAAAAAAAACTTGCACCCTGATTACCACAAAATAAAAGTTGTGATGACTGATGGTAGTGAATTTGAAACTAGATCTACTTGGGGAAAAGAAAATGATACTTTAAAATTAGATATTGACCCTAAATCTCATTTTGCCTGGACAGGAGGGGCTCAAAAAATTTTAGATAAAGGTAGGGTAAGCAAATATAATAAGAAATATAGCAACCTTAGAAAAAAAAAATAATATATGTCAGAAGCACCATTTATGCCAAAGGCGACAGCTGTTTGGTTAGTCGAAAATACAACTTTAACATTTAAACAAATTGCTGAGTTTTGCAATTTACATGAACTTGAAATTAAAGGTATTGCTGATGGAGACGTAGCCAAAAGTATCAAAGCTTATAACCCTATTTTAGCAGGGCAGTTATCTAGAGATGAAATAGAATTATGCTCTAAAGACCCAGAAAAAAAATTGAGTTTGCTTAAAAAGATAGATGAAGTTGTGCTTCAAGAAAGAAAAAAACCAAAATATACTCCATTGTCAAAAAGACAAGATAGGCCTGACGCTATACTTTGGTTATGCAAAAATGCGTCTGAATTAACAGACGGTCAAATTTCTAAACTAGTCGGGAGTACAAAAGGAACGGTCTCGTTGATAAGAAAAAGAAGTTATTGGAATTTTTCAAATCTTAAACCAAGAGATCCTGTTATTTTAGCTTTGTGTACTCAAGAGGCTTTTGAAAAAAGTCTTGCTAAAGCCAAACGAAGAGTAGAAAGAGAAAAAAAAGCTAAAATTAGAGAAGAAAAAAAAGCTCAGGAAGCTTCGGTATAGACAATTAGCTTTGCAAGTGATAATCAAATTGAAAATAACAGGAGGTTTTTATTAAAATTGACGTAAAAGATAATAATGTTGAACAAGCTATTAGAGTTTTAAAAAGGAAACTTCAAAAAGAAGGTTTTTTTAAAGTAATGAAGATGAAGAGCACTTATGAAAAACCATCTGAAAAAAAAAAAAGAGTTCAAACAGAAAACATTAAAAGAATAAAAAAACTCCAAAAACTAAAAAATAGATATTAAACTTATAACTTATGAGAGGATCTAAAATGCCATCGGGTAAAATAAAATGGTTTAACGCTAAAAAAGGCTATGGATTTATTACTGATGATGAGACAAATAAGGATATTTTTTTACATGTTTCATCTTTAGAAGAGTCAAAATTAAGAGTGCTTAAAGAAGAGCAAAAAATAGAGTACGATATTAAAGAAGAAAAAAATAAACTCCAAGCTATTAATATTAAAAAGATATAAATCAACGCGGGGTGGAGCAGTCTGGTAGCTCGTCAGGCTCATAACCTGAAGGTCGTAGGTTCAAATCCTACCCCCGCAACCAAAGAATGACTAACGCAATAAGAAATATAACAATCATCGCGCATGTTGATCATGGCAAAACAACTTTGATTGATAATTTAATGAAACAAAGTGGTTTGTTCAGGGAAAACGAATTTGTAGAGGACAGAGTTATGGACTCTGGTGAACTTGAAAAAGAGAGAGGTATTACAATTTTAGCAAAACCCACTTCAATAAATTGGAAAAATTCTAGAATTAATATAATAGATACACCTGGTCATAGAGATTTTGCTGCAGAGGTAGAAAGAGTTTTGCATATGGCTGATGGAGCATTATTGTTAATAGACTCTGCTGAGGGGGTAATGCCACAAACAAAATTTGTTTTATCTAAAGCTCTTAAACAAGGTTTAAAGCCAATTGTCATAATAAATAAATTAGATAAATCTGATCAAAGAGCAAATGAAGTTCTAAATGAAACTTTTGATTTATTTGTTAGTTTAGACGCTAGCGATGAACAATTAGACTTTCCAGTGCTGTATGCTAGCGGGAGATCTGGATGGGCTAGCAAAGAAATTGATGGACCAAGAGAAAATTTACACCCTCTGTTAGACCTTATAATTGAAAAAGTAAAACCAGCAGAGTTAGATCAAACAAAGCCCTTTGCTATGTTGTCTACTTTACTTTATGCCGATAGTTTTTTAGGCAGAAGTTTAATTGGAAGAATAGCTCAAGGAAGTCCCAAAGCAAATCAACAGATTAAAGCGATCAACCTAAAAGGTGAAAAAATTGATGAAGGAAGATTAACAAAAATTTTTAGATACGAAGGAACAAAAAAGGTACCTATAGATAAAGGTGAAGCTGGAGATATAGTTATAATTGCAGGTCTAGAAAAAGCAAATGTAGCAGACACTATTTGTGACTTAGAAGTCAAAGACCCAATAGACGCAACACCAATAGATCCACCAACAATGTCAATTACTATTACTGTTAATAGTTCTCCTTTAGCAGGCACAGAAGGTAAAAAATTAACCAGTACTCAAATAAGAGAAAGGTTAATTTTGGAGGCAGAAAATAATGTTGGAATATCATTTGATGAAAATGAAAGTAAAGATGCTTTCATTATAAGTGGTCGTGGAGAATTGATGTTAGAAATTTTATTGACTCAAATGAGAAGAGAAGGATTCGAAATGACCGTGAGTCCTCCCAAAGTATTACTTAAAAAAGATAAAGAAGGAAAAAAATTAGAGCCCTTGGAAGAAATTACAATGGATCTGGATGAAGAGTTTTCATCTAGAATAATTGACTCAATGAATAGGAGAAAGGGGAAATTAATTGAATTAAAAGATACTGGTAAAAATAAAAAAAGATTAATCTTTCACGCACCTACCAGAGGATTAATGGGTTACACTAGTAGATTTTTAACTTTAACTAAAGGAACTGGCGTAATAAATAGAATTTTTCATTCTTACGGAGAATATTCTGGAGATATGGAGGGTAGACGAAATGGTGCTTTAATTTCAATGGAAAATGGGAAAGCTGTTGCATTTGCTATATTTAATCTTCAAGCGAGAGGAGAGATGTTTGTAACACATAACGATCCAGTTTATGAAGGAATGATAGTTGGATTAGCTTCTAAGAGCGGTGATCTTGAAATAAACGTTATGAAAGGAAAAAAACTTACAAATATGAGAACACAAGGGACTGATGAAAATGTTGTGCTAACTCCTGTAAGAAAAATGGCGATCGCTGAACAGCTAGGGATGCTTAATACAGATGAAGCACTTGAAATTACTCCTAAATCTTGCAGATTAAGAAAATTAATCTTAAATCCACACGAAAGAAAAAGACAGTCTAGAGCTTCTTAAATTTTAAATTTAGATTTTTTACTGTCAATTAAAAAACCTTTAACTGTATCTAGAGTCATTGCTCTATAGCTTTTACCAAAAGAGCTTATCTGATTGATAACTTTTGGAGGCATAGTAATAATATCACATTTTAATTGTTTAGCTTGAGTATAATTATATGCTTCTCTAGTGCTTGCCCAAAGTATTTCAATATTTTTGTTTTTTTTTATTAGAGAAATGCTTTTTTTAAATATTGGAACAGGATCTTTGCCTTTATCAGCCATTCTTCCAGCAAAAATAGATATAATTGATTTTGTTTTTTTGTTAAGACTTTTATAAATTTTTTTTGTTTGTTCGTAAGTATAAACAGCAGTTATATTTAATTTTATACCTTTATTACTGAGTTCTTTTATAACTTGGCCCATATATAGACCTTTAGAATTAACTACTGGTATTTTAACATAAATATTTTTTCCCCAAGTATTTATTTTATAAGCTTGCTTGAGCATTTCTTTAGGTTCGTCAGCAAAAACTTCAAATGAAATAGGTTTTTTTTTACAAACTTTTAATATTTTTAAAGAATAAGCTTTGTAATTTTTTGCTCCCGCTAATCTCATTAGGCTAGGATTAGTTGTAAAACCATCAACAATAGATTGTTTATTAAAGATTTTTATTGTTTTAAAGTCAGCAATATCACAAAATATTTTTGTTTTCATTAATCTAAATTTTTTACTATATCCTCAGTCATTTTTTTAGCATCTGCAAATAACATTAATGTGTTATCTCTATAGAATAACTCATTATCAATACCAGCATATCCGGGCGATAAACTTCTCTTAACAAATAAAACTGATTTGCATTTTTCGACATCTAGAACAGGCATACCAAAGATAGGACTTTTCGGATCAGTTTTAGCAACCGGATTAGTTACATCATTAGCTCCTATCACAAAAGCTACATCAGAATTAGCAAAATCGTTATTTATATCTTCAAGTTCAAATACTTCATCGTAAGGAACATTGGCTTCTGCTAAAAGAACATTCATATGACCGGGCATTCTACCGGCAACTGGATGAATGGCATAAGTGACTTTGATATCATTTTTTTTTAGCTTATCTACCATCTCTCTTAAAGCGTGTTGCGCTTGCGCAACTGCCATTCCATAACCTGGGACTATGATCACAGAAGAAGCATTTTTCATTAAAAAGGCAGCGTCCTCCGCGTTACCACTTTTAACTGGTTTTTGATCTTTTTTTTCTTTTTTATCATCAGTAGAATTATCTGCTCCAAAACCACCAAGTATTACACTAAAGAATGACCTGTTCATGGCTTTACACATTATGTAAGAAAGTATTGCTCCTGAAGATCCTACAAGCGCACCGGTAATAATTAAAGCAGTGTTTTCTAATGTAAAACCTATCCCCGCAGCAGCCCAACCAGAGTAAGAGTTAAGCATTGAAATTACTACAGGCATATCTGCTCCACCAATGGGTATAATTAATAAAACACCAACTAGAAAAGAAATTATAACTACAGTCCAAAAAATATTTGCTGACTGAGTTTTACATAAATAAAAGATTAATACAAAAATACCTATACCAAGTGTTAAATTTAAAAGATGTTGACCGCTAAATGTAATTGGAGAACCAGACATTATCCCTCTTAATTTTAAAAAAGCTATTATAGAGCCTGAAAAAGTTATTGCTCCTACAGCTGCACCAATAGACATTTCTATAAGACTTGCTAGTTTAATTGCACCAACAGCTCCTAAATTAAAAGCTTCTGGATTTAAAAAAGCTGCAATTGCAACAAAAACAGCAGCTAAACCAACTAAACTATGAAAACCTGCTACCAACTCTGGCATTGCAGTCATTGGAATTCTAAAAGCTATAAAAGCTCCAATTGCGCCACCCATAACTAGAAACATTACTACATAAATTAATATCTCAGAAAAATTTCCAATTGATAAAAATGTTACAATAATCGCAATTATCATTCCTATAATTCCAAAATAATTTCCTTGTCTTGATGTGTCTGGAGATGACAGTCCTCTTAGCGCAAGAATAAAAAGTATTCCTGAAATTAAATAAAAAATCGCTGATAAATTCGCGGATATCATTTCTTTTTATCTTTCTTTTTTTTATACATTTGAAGCATTCTTTGAGTTACTAAAAACCCACCGAAAATATTTATTGCTGCTAAGACAATAGCAATAAATCCAAATATACTTGATATATCAAAAACACTCTCCGAAGATCCAGCTAGAGCAGCAATTATAGCGCCAACGATGATAACTGATGAAATAGCATTAGTTACAGACATTAAAGGAGTATGTAAAGACGGAGTAACGCTCCATACCACATAGTAACCAATAAAAATCGATAAAATGAATATACTTAATCTAAATATAAACGGATCTATTTCCATAATTAAACTTCTTTTATTAATGATTTTTCAATTATCTCGTCTTCTAAATTTATATTAAAATCTTTTTTTTCTTTACTATATAAGTTTCGTATGAAGCTAAATAGGTTTTTAGCATATAAACTTGAAGCAGTAAGTGGCAATCTATTCATTAAACTTTTCACACCTATCACTTTTATTCCATCAATTGTATTAATTTTCCCTGGTTCTGAATATGCAGAATTTCCTCCTTGTTCTGCTGCTAAATCATAAACGATAGACCCGGGTTTCAATAATTTTACTAAATTCTCAGTTAAAATTCTTGGTGCAGGTTTTCCAGGTATCAATGCAGTGCATATGACAATATCATTTTTTTTTAATGCTTCTTTCATCATCTCGGCTTGTTTTTTTTTATAATTCTCTGAAGTTTCTTTTGCGTATCCGCCCACTGTTTCCATATCCTCTGTTTGTTCAACAGTTAAAAATTTTCCACCTAAGCTTTCTACTTGCTCTTTTGATGCAGCTCTTACATCAGTCGCTGAAACGATTGCACCCAATCTTTTTGCAGTAGCAATAGCTTGCAACCCTGCTACACCCGCTCCAATTACCAAAACTTTAGCAGCTGGTACAGTTCCAGCAGCAGTCATCATCATTGGCACAGCTTTTTCAAATTCAGCTACACAGTCAACTACAGCTCTATACCCAGCTAAGTTTGATTGGGAGGATAACACATCCATCGATTGAGCTCTCGTGATACGAGGTAGTAGTTCAAGTGAAAAAATTTTAATCTTTTTATTTATAATTTTGTCAATTTGATTTTTGTTTTTTAAAGGATTGAACATTCCAATTAAAATTGTATTTTCTTTTAAAATACTTATTTCATTTTCAGATGGGCAATTAACCCTGATAATTGCTTTGCTTGAGTTTAAGACTTCATTAGAGGAAGCTTTAATTTCAACTCCAACTTTTTTATACTCACTATCTTGAATTCCTAGATGGCTTGCATAATCTTTCTCGATGTATACTTGAAGTCCTAAAGCTATAATACTTTTTGCAGTTTCAGGAGTTAAAGAAACTCTTTTTTCTAATATTAAATCTTCTTTAGTTGAACCAACTATCATTTTAAGAATATCTTTAGATTAAAGTAAAGTTAAAGCAAGTATCACTAAGATCGCAATTACTACGATCGTTCCCCACAAAACAAACTTGGTAAATCCTTTCCAAGTGTCTTTATAGTCATCGTCGCTCATATTAACCTTGACGTGCTTTAAATCTTGGATTTTTTTTATTGATAACGTAAAGCTTACCTCTACGCTTAACTAGTTTTGAGTTTAGATCTCTTTTTTTTAATGATTTTAACGAGCTAGCTATTTTCATAATAATTAAAGCCTGGCAATGTCCTACTCTCCCATATCTTAAGACAAAGTACCATCGGCGCTGAAGGACTTAACTTCCGAGTTCGGAATGGGATCGGGTGTGGCCCCTTCGCAATAATC
>PAFH01000019.1 GCA_002704145.1 Pelagibacteraceae bacterium
AAAATTATTTTCAATGAATTTTAGTGTAATTAGATTATAATTATTTATATAAACTATATAACAAAAAATGAAACTTTTATCTGTAGTTTTTTCCTTTAGGAATGAAGAAGGCAATATCCAAGAGCTAGTCGAGAGAGTACATAATAGTTTAAAAAATTCATCTGATTGGAAATATGAATTAATTTTTGTAAATGATGATTCCACAGATGAGTCTGAAAATATTTTGCTTAAACTTCAAAAGAATTATCCTATTAAAATTATTAATATGAGTCGTACGTTTGGAGTAGATCCTTGTGTTTTGGCAGGGTTTAGACATGCAGAGGGAGAGGCAGTAGTTTACTTACATACTGACCTTCAAGACCCTCCGGAGTTAATACCTGACTTAATTAAAAAATATGAAGATGGGTTTGATATTGTTCATACAATAAGAACCAAAAGAAAGGGTGAAGCTAAATTCAGAATGTTTATAACCAAAATAGCTTATCATTTAATAAATATTTTATCTGACATAAATTTACCTATTGAGGCAGGAGACTACAAACTAATATCAAAAAAAGCTTTGGATAAAATTTTAGATCAAAAAGAATTTAGACCATATGTAAGAGGACTATCGGTATGGGTAGGTTTTAAACAAGCTTATTTAAATTATGAAAGGCAGGCAAGAGGAGCCGGACAGTCTAAAATGCCTTTACTATCTGCAGGACCTGTAACTGACTTTGTAAGCGGTATTACTAGTTATTCCTTAAAACCACTTTATATAGGAATATTTTTTGGTTTTTTTTCTATATTTATATCTGCTATTCTAATTCTTTACGCACTTTATTTAAAATTTAATAATCTAGCTATACCAGGGACCACTAGTATAATAATTGCAATATCTTTTTTTTCCGGAATTTTATTGTTCACTTTAGGTATAATTGGAATTTATCTAGCAAGAGTATTTGAACAAACAAAAGGAAGAGATCAATATGTAATAAAAGAAATTAAAAACTATAAGTAATTTATATGCGAAAATATTTTCCTATTATAATTTCTGTCTTATTTTTTTTAATTTCAATTATGTTTTGGGACAAAATAAAATTACCTTATGATGAAAATAATCTAATTATCGGCGAGTATTTTAATAAAAAATTTAATCCACAAAATGATACTATACGATTTATTATTTTAATAGTTCCTGCCGTAATAGCTTATTTAGTAACTTATTTAAAAATAAATAAAAATACTTTTAACTTTCAAATTAATAATAAAGATTATTTTTTAAAGGGTATAATTCATGAAAATAAAAAATCGTCTATTCAAAATTATACGATTTTTTTTCTAGTATTAATACTTTTTGAATTTTTAATGATAGATTTTCAAAGTTTTATTGTTATTGATACTTTTCATGACTCCGTTTATCTGACACCAGCTACTAATTACCTTGCAAATAAAGAATTTTTTAAATCCACATTATACGATTATGGTTTTGTGGGAAATAATCTAGGATTATTAATTAATTATTTTTTTGATTTCTATAATTTAGGAACAATCAATTTAATTAAGATAATTTTTATTTTTCTTATTAAGGTATCATTAATATTTTTATCTAAAAAATTAATAGAGTCTACGAATTTTGATGATTTTTTTAAGAAGACTTTTTTTATAATTTTTACATTTTTAATCATTGGTTTACCGAGTTATTATGATCTTGCATCTTATTTTTCACCAAGGTCTTTACTTTATTTAATTGCAATTTTTTTGATTTGTTCTGCTATTTCAAATAAAAAATTTAGTAACATAAAATTTTTTCTAATTGGATCTTTATCTTTAATTTCACTATTATGGTGGTTTGATATTGGTTTTTTTTTAAATTTTTTATTATTATTGCTTTTATTGTATCTTATAATTCACTCTCAAATAAAAAGTCTAATTTATTTGCTATTAGGAGTATCCTTTATATGGAGCACATTTTTTATTTTGACACCTTTGGATGAGATCAGAGCATTTTTTTATAATTTAAAATTTATAATAATAACTACTGATTATTTAATTGGTATAGAGTATTTAAAACCGTTTAGTCAAAATAGTGGTCGTTGGACCAAAGCTTTAATAATAATTTATATCTGCAGCATTTTACTTATTCACTTAAACTTTAGTAAAAAGTATAATATAGGAGCTAATCTCAAAATTTTTTTGAACGTGATATTCATTAGCGGTATCATAATTTTTAAATCTGCTTTAACTAGATCAGATGCTTACCATTTAAAATATACTTCTGGGCTTTATTCGCTCGTGTTTATATTTCTTGCTCTTTATTTATTTTTTTTCTTTTTAAAAGAGAGCCCTAAAGTAAAAAGAATAGTACGAAAGTATGATCACAATCTGAAAAATAAAATTAATTATATGATTGCTTTATTTTTTACAATATTATTTTTTTCTGGGATTTTAAACGTAAAAGACAAAGTCTCAATTTCAAATAAATTTATTAATCTAAATAACTTTAATCAAAATATTACAAAACTGGTTACAGCGAAGACTAAAGATCTTGTTAAAGGAGATAATTTATTAATATTACAAAAATATAAATCCTTAAGCTCTAAAGATAATTGTATCCAATACTTTTCTGATGATAATTTTTTCCCTTATTTTTTAAGTAAACCCTCATGTACAAAATTTTACCTTTCAAATCAAATTTTAACAAATATAAGCGAAAAGAAGTTTATTTCTGATTTTCAAAAAACAATGCCAGATATAATTTTATATGAGTCTCCAACAAAGTTATTGTTCAATAATGACAATTTACAAAATGCAATGAAATTTGTAAGAAATAATTACAAGTTCTATGAAAATTACAAAGGTTTTATATTTTATAAGAAAATTAATTAAATAATAAAACTAGAAAGAAAGATGAATTATTAATGAAAATTGCAGTTATTGGCTCTGGTATTTCTGGGTTATCGTCTGCTTATTTCCTTTCAAAAAAATATAAAGTTGATTTGTACGAAAAAGATAATCATTTTGGAGGTCATTCTTTTACATATGAAATCAAAGAAGGAAAAAGAATTGTTCCAGTCGATTTAGGTTTTATTGTTTTCAATGAAACAACCTACCCAAATCTAATCAAATTTTTTAAAGATTTAAATGTTCCTTATGAAAAAAGCGACATGTCTTTCTCAGTATCAATTATAAACAGCAAGATAGAATATAGTGGAAGTGGTTTAGGAGGCGTTTTTGTTAATAAATCAAATTTATTTAATTTAAAATTCTTAAATATGATCAAAGAAATTATTTTATTTTATAAAACAGCACCAAAACTACTTAAAAATGAAATAAAAGAGAAAACACTTGGAGATTTTCTTATTGAAAAAAAATTATCAAAATACTTTATTGATTACCATCTAATACCTATGGTAGCTGCAATTTGGTCAATGCCTTTTAATAAAGCAAAGGAGATGCCCTTAAAATTCTTTTTAAATTTTTTTACTAATCATGGTTTATTTAAACTTAAGAATAGACCGCAATGGTACACTGTTTCAAATAGAAGTAGAACTTATGTGAGAAAGGTTACCGATAGAATCAGTGGAGAAATTTTTAAGAATTATAAAGTAGATAAACTTATAAGGAATGAGGACAATATCAGAGTTATGATTGGTAATGAATATATAGATTATGATCAAGTAGTGTTAGCATCACATGCGGACGAAAGTTTGAGCATGTTAGAGAAACCAACTGAAAAAGAAAAAAAAATATTAGGAAAATTTAATTATGTTAAAAATGAGGGGTACTTACATTCAGATGAAAGATTAATGCCCAATAAAAAAAAGGCTTGGTCTAGTTGGAACTCTATTTCTTACGGTGAAAAAACATGTATTACTTATTGGTTGAATAAACTTCAAAACTTAGATTCGTCTAAAAACTATTTTTTAACGCTAAATCCAGTTTTAAAGATACAAGATAGCTCCATAATTAAAAAAGTTAGTTACACACACCCCTATTTGAACTCTGAAAACACCATAGTTCAGAAGGATCTAAAATTAATCCAAGGAAAAAAAAGAACATGGTTTTGCGGTAGTTATTTTGGTAACGGTTTTCATGAAGATGGATTAAAATCAGCAATTGAATTAGTAAATAATTTTAAAACGTAATGAATTCTTGCATATATAATGGTGAGGTGACCCATACAAGGTTAAAACCAGTAAAGCACTTTTTAAAATACAAAACTTTTTCTCTTTTAGTAGATTTAGATGAAATTAGTCAATTAGATAAATCAATAGGTATTTTTTCACACAATAAGTTTAATCTATTTAGCTTCTACGACAAAGACCATGGAGATAGAGATGGAAGCTGTTTAAGAAAATGGGTGCTAGCAAATTTAAGTAAATTTAATATTAAAGGAGACATAACAAAAATTAAAATACTTTGTTATCCAAGGATATTTGGATACGTTTTTAATCCTTTAAGTATTTTTTACTGTTATGAAGAAAAAAAATTGAGGGCAATTTTTTATGAGGTTAAAAATACTTTTAATGAACAACATACATATATTTTTAAGATCAAAGATAACGAAGTGATAAAACAAAAATGTAAAAAAAAATTTTATGTATCGCCATTTATGGACATGGAGACTTACTATAATTTTAAATTATTAAATCCAAACGATAAACTTTCAGTTTCCATCAAACAAACAGATGTAAAAGGCACAATTTTAATTGCCACCCAAACAGGCAATAAAAAAGAATTTAGCTTTAAACAACTTGTAATGAATTTTTTTAAATATCCTTTAATGACAATAAAAATCATTGGTGCGATACATTATGAAGCATTACTTTTATGGAAAAAAGGGGCAATATTTAGAAAACGAAACATAAAATTAAGAAACAATTTAAGCTATGAGGAATATTGATGAGTTTAACTAAAATTTCTGAAAAATTTGTCTTAAATAAGCTGAAGAATATTTCACAAGGAAATTTAAAATTAATTAATTATGATGGAAAAGTTTTTCATTTCGGCGATTTAGAAAGCGAATTATCTTCAGATATTAAAATTAATAACCCTCATTTTTACTTAAATGTTGTACTCGGTGGAAGCTCAGGTTTAGGTGAAGCATACATAAAAAAAGATTTTTATTCTTCAAATTTAACTAATTTAATTGAACTTACAGCAAGGAATATCAATACTATTTATTCTTTCTCCGGTAGTTTAAGATTACAAAAAATTAAAAATTTTCTTAAAAAGATATTTGCATCAAATACTAAATCAAAAAGTAAAAAATATATATCAAAACATTATGACTTAGGTAATGAATTCTTCTCATTGTGGCTTGATACATCTCTTACTTACTCTAGCGCTGTATATAAAAATGAAAAATATGATTTAGAAAACGCTCAAAGAAATAAATTTCAAGAGCTTATAAATTTATTAAATATAAAAGAAGGAAATAAAGTTTTAGAGATTGGCTGCGGATGGGGTGGTTTTGCTGAATTTTTAGCAAAAAATTATGATGTAATTGTTGATTGTATTACAATTTCAAAAAATCAATACGATTATACTCAAAAGAAAATTTTCAATTCAGGTTTAAGTAATAAAGTAAATGTTAAATTTTTAGATTATAGAGATCTCAAAGATAAATATGACCATGTTGCCTCAATAGAAATGATCGAAGCAGTTGGTGAAAAATATATGGATAAATACTTTGAAACAATTAAGAGAGTTTTAAATAAGAATGGTACTGCTGCTATTCAGGGTATTGTTATAAAAGATGACCTGTTCGATAGATATCGAGCAAATGAAGATTTTATTCAAAAATATATTTTTCCAGGTGGATTTTTACCTTCAATAAATTTAATAGAAAAACTAATAAAGAAAAATGATTTAAAACTCCAGAAAATAAACACTTATTCAGATGACTACGCAAAAACATTAGCGACCTGGAGAGAAAATTTTTTAGGTGTTTGGGATAAAATAAGTCCACTCGGCTTTGATGATTATTTCAAACGTATGTGGGAATTTTACTTATCTTATTGTGAAGGGGGCTTTAAGTCTAGAAACATTAACTTGATTCAATTCTCTATGTCTAATAGATATTCGTCATGAAAAAATTTATAGTACTATTTTTACTAATTTTAACAACAGGATGTGCAAATAAAATGAAACCGACAGATTTTAAAGATCAAAAACCGAGACTAGTCATCGAAAATTATTTATCGGGTAATGTCAAAGCTTGGGGAGTGTTACAAAATAGATCTGGAAAAGTTACAAGACAATTTAAAGCTGATTTAAACGGAAAATGGGATGGTTCTCAATTAATTTTAGACGAAGTTTTTGATTGGAATGATGGGGAAAGACAAACTCGTCAATGGACTATTAAAAAAATTGATGAACATAACTACGAGGGAACTGCTTCTGATGTAGTTGGAACAGCTAAAGGATATTCATATGGTCCGGCTTTTAAATTTGAGTATGTGTTGCTTGTGCCAGTCAAAGGTAAAAATATTAAAATTACTTTTGATGATTGGATTTTCATGCAGGATGAACGTGTGGCAATAAATAGAGCGACAATGACTAAATTTGGAATTAAAGTTGCAGAATTAACTGTAATGTTTGTAAAAGATTAATATGTTTGAGCTTCCAAAACTAGATTATGATAATTCAGCTCTTTCTCCAATAATGTCAGAGCAAACTTTGGATTTACATCATGGTAAACATCATCAAACATATATTACAAATTTAAATAACTTTATAAAAAATTCTGAATACGAAAAATTGTCGTTAGAAGACATAATTAAAAAATCATCGGATGAAAAAAAAGCTGGGATTTTTAACAATGCAAGCCAACATTGGAACCACAATCTTTTTTGGAAGTGCATGAAACCTAATGGCGGAGGAAATGTTCCANCNAAACTTGAAAATAANATTAAANAAGATTTTGGAGGNTTTGAANAATTTAGGNAGGAATTTATCAANGCTGGAGTTACTCAGTTTGGATCTGGATGGTGTTGGTTATCTTTAAAAGAAGATAAGCTTGTAGTAACTAAATCACCAAATGCTGAAAATCCAATAATTCATAATATGAGACCTATATTAGGCTGTGATGTTTGGGAGCACTCCTATTACTTAGATTACAGAAATAAAAGACCAGCTTATTTAGAAAATTTTTTTGATAAACTAATCAATTGGGAATACGTTGACTCTCTTCTTTAATTATCGTTTAACAAGTTTATCTACTAAAAATAAATAAAGTCTATAAGGTAATATTCTTAAAAATTTTAAGGTCAAAGTTAATCCTTTGGGAAAATGAATTTCAAAAGCATTTCCTTTAACTAAACCATTAAAAATTTTTTCTGCAGCATATTCAGGGGTTTTTAAGAATGGCATAGAAAATTCATTTTTGTCAGTCAAAGGGGTTTTAATAAATCCAGGCGATATAATTGAGACTCTTACTCCAAATTTTTTAAAGTCAAAATAAATACTTTCCGTAAAATTATTTAAAGCTGCCTTAGATGGTCCGTAACCACTTGAATTAGGTANCCCTCTGTATCCGGCAATTGATGAAACTATTGAAATGTGNCCTTTTTTTTTATTTTTAAAATATTCNTCAACAGANTTAACACAATTTAAAACTCCAAAATAATTTACNTCCATGACAAACTTACTTTGTTTAATATCTATCTCCTTTTCTTTTTTAGGGTCATATGTTCCACTNCAAAAAATACACAGATCAATTTCTGTAAAATCTGAGATAATTTTATCAAATGTATTCTTACAATTCTGTTCATCAACAACATCAAGTGGATATGATGAAATGTTTTGATCTTTAGCCATATCATTTAAAATTTCTTTTCTTCTAGCTGACACCGCGACTTGCCATCCTTCATTAGCAAATTTTTCAGCTACAGCTTTACCTATTCCACTACTAGCGCCAGTGATCCAAATTTTTTTCTGATTTTTAGACATTAATTAGTTATATATTAACATATGACNAAGAATAAATATTTATCCCTANTTTTAATACTATTAATCACATTTATANCTTCAGCAANAGGAGGNTTTACCACAGCTTCCTTCAAAGAACCTTGGTATTCAGAGATTATTTTACCAAGCTTTAATCCTCCGAGCTGGGTGTTTGCTCCAGTTTGGACAATTTTATATATCATGATGGCCATCGCAATTTGGAAAGTTTGGATCAATTCTTTTGATTTAAAGATTCTAAAACTTTATTTTGTTCATATATTTTTTAATGGAACTTGGAGTATTTTTTTCTTTGGATTTCATCAAATTGGATTAGCTTTAATCAACTTNTTTATTATTTTAATTTTTATTTTTTTACTTATGAAAAATTATTTTCACANAGATAAAATTAGTTTTTGCTTNATGATACCCTATCTATTATGGTCGNGTTATGCTTTAATTTTAAATTCATCAATTTTTTATTTAAACTAAANCCATCTTTTTGGATAATTTCTTTTTAAAANAAATCTATTTATTACAAAAGCTAAGAATATTATTAAAATTGTTCCAGTTATTACAGGAGATAANATAAAGTCGAATGACAAATCCATTGATAAAGCAACTATAGGATTAGAAGCTGCCGGTGGATGCATGATTTTGAGATAAACCATTAATGTTACAGCTAAGCCTACCGCCAAACTTAAAGATATGAATGAAAGTCCAACTGTTTCATTAAACAAAATTCCTATTAACATCGAAATAACATGACCAAAAAAGACATTTTTAGGCTGAGCAGTCTCAAGATCATAAAGCACAAAGATTAAAAAAACAGTAGCCCCAAATGAAATCATCAACCATATTCCTGCAGAAGTTTCCAAAGTCAAAAACGCTAAAATTCCTATGACTATTGCGGCTGAAAGCCCTGAAGCTATTGGTTCAATTTTTTTTGGTATTTTCATATGAGTTTTTCTCTTATTGGGTTATACACGGTAATGGAATTAAAAAAACCATTTATTTTTCTTAAAAATTTACCTCACAAATTAAATAGATTTTATTCTCAAAAATTAAAATTTAATTTAATTGTAANAAATAAATCAAAAAATAAAAAATATTTTAACCCNGTTACNAATTTTGATAAATCTTTTGAAAAATTTATAAGATCANTAATTACTAAAAATTTNCCTAAAGATGGAATTGAAGGTGAAGAATTTAAAAAAAAATATTCTTTGAGTAATTTTACTTGGTCGATAGATCCCATAGATGGGACCAAAGCTTTTGTTATAGGAGTTCCTACATGGTCAAACTTAATTGGTTTAACTTATAAAGGTAAGACAATTATTGGATTAGCTAATTTTCCTGAGCTTAATAAATATTATTTGAATGATAAAAAAAGATCTTATGTATTTAAGAATAATCACAAAAAGATTATTAGATCATCTAAAATCAATAACTTAAAGAAAATACGAATGATTGGTGATTTTCATGGTAAAGGAAACAAAAAAAAATTGAATAAATTATTGAGTAAATTGGGTAGCTCATTTAGGCGTGTAAGTTTTGATGCTTTAAATTATTGTTTGTTGGCAGAAGGAAAAATTGATGCGGTAATAGAGACTAATCTTAAGCCATATGATATTATACCTTTGACACAAATTGTTAAAAGATCAGGCGGATGCGTTTCAAATTGGAAAAATGAACCGCCTGAAAAAGGAGGAGATATATTGGCATCATCAAATAAAATTATTCATAAAAAAATTTTAAGAATAATTAAACCATTTATAAATATAAAATGATAAATTTATTTATTAATAGAGTTTTTCGCGCAATTAAAATTGATATTGATCTTTATGAGGAAGTTGAAAAGGATAAATCAGCAACAGTACAAGCTGGTGTCGTAGTAGTTTTATCTAGTTTAGCAGCTGGAGTAGGCGCTTTACAACTTGGAGCTTCAAATTTTTTATTAGCACCGGTCCTTTCTTTATTAAGTTGGTATGTATGGGCTTATGTAATTTATTTCGTTGGAGTAAAATTATTTGGTGACATAAAAACGAAAAGTAATCACGGTGAGCTACTAAGAACTATTGGCTTTTCAAGTGCACCAGGTTTAATTAGAATTTTTGGTGTTACACCAGAATTAATGACAGTCACATTTATAGGATCAGCATTTTGGATGTTGGCTTGCATGGTTGTAGCAGTAAAATCAGCATTAGATTATGAAAGCTTATGGAAAGCCTTGGGAGTAGTAGTAGTTGCATGGTTATTTCAGGCATTTTTCTTATTTTTAATTATTATTTTATTTAAGGGTATTTAAACGGGAAATATCATCTTAGACAATTTACAACTATCACAAATTTTAAAACCTGTAATAATCTTATTGGTTTTAACACTTTCATCCTCTTTGTGGCATTCTTCACAAATAATATCAGGTAAATCTTCCATGTAGGACAAGATATACCTTTTAATAATTAAAATCTATTTTAGAGTTACTATATGAAAAAAATATTTTTTTTAGCGTTCATTTTTCAGATATTGTTAATTTATCAGGACGAGGTTCTTGCAGGTAAATTAAAAGTAACACTAGGAGAAAACCAAAATATCAACAATTCTGGTCTAAAAAAAGTATATTTTGCAGGGGGTTGTTTTTGGTGTATGGAAGAATCTTTCGATAAAATCGAAGGTGTGATCAGTTCTACCTCTGGATATTCAGGAGGAAAATTGAAAAATCCTACTTATAGAGACGTGATTTATAAAGATACTGGGCACGTAGAGACCATTGAAATTACTTACGATAGTGCCAAATTGTCTTACGAAAAATTGCTAGATGTTTTTTGGAAAAATGTTGATCCTTTCGACCAATATGGTCAATTTTGTGATAAAGGTAAAAGTTATAGATCAGTTGTTTTTTATAATAATGGGACACAAAAAAAGATAATTGAAAAATCTATGAATGATATAGAGCTAAAATTTAAAACAAAAGTAGTAACATTACTTTGGAAATTTGATACGTTTTATGAAGCGGAAGACTACCATCAAGATTATTATCAAAAAAACTTTTTGAAATATCTTGCCTATAAAAAAGCTTGTCAAAGAGAAGAAGTTTTAGATAAAATATGGAACTAAAAAAAATAATACTTACATTAATTTTTGTTTTGTTTTCGAATACTTTAAATGCAGAACTTATTAAGCCAAATAAAACACTTAGTCCTTACGACGTTGTTGAAGTTCAACTCAAAGCATTAAAAAATAATGACTCTCAGGACAGAGGCATAAGACAAACATGGCTTTTCGCTCATCCAGATAATAAAAAAGTTACTGGACCATATGAAAGATTTAGAATCATGATTTATGGAGAACAATATAAATATCTTATTAACCACTCATATTATAAAATAAGATTAATTACAAATAGTCCTAACTCGTTTGTTTATAGAATTGAGATTTTGTCTAAGAAAAAAAAATTAATTTTTTATGAGTGGCATGTTCAAAAAGGTAACGATGTTAACTGCGAAGGCTGTTGGTTTACTTCTGCAGTTTCTAAACCAGTAGATCAAGGGAATACGATTTGAAAAGGCCACCATTTATATATCGCTATATAATCGTTGGATCTATTTTAGTGTTTCCACCAATTCTTAGTGCTCACTATGGATCAATTTATTTGGGCAAAGAAAATGGAGTCCTCCTAGGTTTTTCAGTTGGAATTATTTGCGTAACTTTTGCATGTTGGAAATTGTATATCGATGATTGGAGAGATGACGAGGATTGATGCTGTTTATAACCTCTAGGTCTGAAGCCTTAGACAAACTTAATAAATATATAGAAAGCGATATTTCAAATTATAACACTAAAAGAAATTTTGATTTTGGTGTTGCTGATAGACGTAATGTTTCTTGCTTGTCCCCTTATATAACTCATAGATTAATTACAGAGTATGAAACTGCAAAACTTGTTTTAAAAAAATATCCTTTTCAAAAAGTAGACAAGTTTATTCAAGAAATTTTTTGGAGAGTTTATTGGAAAGGTTGGCTTGAATTAAGACCAAAAGTTTGGACTGATTTTATAGGAGATCTTAGGGCAATCAAAGAAGATCAAAACTATTTAAAAGCAATAAATGGTGAAACAGAAATTGAATGTTTTAACGATTGGGTAAAAGAACTTAAAAATTTTAATTATCTTCATAATCATACTAGAATGTTGTTCGCAAGTATTTGGATATTTACATTAGGTTTACCCTGGCAAAAAGGAGCAGAATTTTTTATGAAACACTTATATGATGGAGATGCAGCATCAAATACTTTAAGTTGGCGGTGGGTTGCTGGAATTCAAACAAAAGGCAAAAATTACTTAGCCCAGTCTTGGAATATATCTAAGTTTACAAATAATAAATATAAGAATGTTAAGTTAAATGAGACAGCGTTACCAATTATAGATAAAAGAGAATATAAAATTTCTACTATTCAAATTAACAAAAACGAATATTTAAATGACCATCTAATTATTTTTGAGAATGAAATGTATGCTGATTTTTTTGAATATAAGAAATATAAAAAGATTTATTTTGTTTTGTTGGAAAATGAAAATAGATCAATTAAATTATCTTCAAAAGTAATGGACTATAAAAGAAACGTTGTTAAATCAAGATTAACCGAAATTAAATGTGAAGCAGAATTACTTGATGGAAAAAGCTTAACAAACTTTACTGACGCTTCAAAGTCATTTGATGTCATATACCCTTGTGTTGGTGAAAATTTTTCTTTTCTTAAAACGTTAGCAAAAAAAAATAGTCTTAATATAAATTTTATTAAGCGAAAAGAGGACGAATTTTGCTGGAAATACTCAAATAAGGGTTATTTTAATTTTAAGTCAAATATACCAATAATATTAACAACTTTTAAACTTAATTAGATCTAGAACACTTCTTAGAACAATATTTTACCTTTTCCCAATTTAATCTCCATTTTTTTCTCCATGTGAAAGGTTTGTTACAAACTAGACAATTTTTTTTCGGTAAATTATTTTTTTTCATCGTTTAGAAGATGTTTATTTTTTATAAAAAGTAAATATGCTGCAATTTCATAAAAAATATTTAATAAAATAAATAAAGGTTTGATCTTAAATATTCTATATAAAAAATTATATTTAGGTACATTTTTCCAAATTATTAAAAAAGATTCCGCCCCACTAATCACTTTCCCATCTTGAATAACATGCATTCTTCTTAAAAGTTCTTTATATGATTTTGATGTAATTTTTTTTGCATTTTCGTTACTAGTAACATCTATCCATTCAACACTTTCATCGCTGTGTTTTTTATAATGTTCAATTTCAGCCTTGCAAATATTGCATGAGTTGTTAAAAAAAACTTTAACCATTTGTATTCGCCTTTATAAAATTGTTTGCTGCTTTAAATATTCTTACTTTTCTCTCTTTGTTCATTTTTTCTGAAACTCTCACCATCATTGCCAACCTGGGATTTTTTAAAAAGAATTTTTTATTTTTGTCTATAAATTTCCAATAAAGTCCATCCATAACATCGCACCAAGGTCCTTTTTTAAAATGCATCATTTTTAAAAAATAGCTAGAGCCACAAATATAAGGTTTAGTAGCAAAAATTCCTCCATCACTAAAGAGACCCATGCCGTAAACATTTGGTGACATTACCCAGTCAGATGAGTCAACAAACATTTCCATAAACCATTTGTAAACTTGTTTTGGATGAATTTCACAAAGATTCATAATATTGGAGAGTATCATCAATCTTTCTATGTGATGAGACCATCCAAAACGTTCAGCATTTTTAATCGAGAAATCAAGCGGGTCCAATCCAGTACTACCATTATACCAAGATTTTTTCATTTTTCGTTTGTGATTAAAAAAATTTGACTTGTCCATTTGAATATCAAAATTTTGATAAATACCTCTCATGAATTCTCTCCAACCAATAATTTGTCTTACATAACCTTCAAAGGAATTTATTGGGACTTTATTTTCTATTTTTTTTAATTTAATTAAAATTTCTTCAGGTGTTATAAGTCCTAAATTTATTAAGGGACTTAAAGCACTATGAAACATTGTGTTTGATTTGTCACTTACAGCATCTTCATAATCACCAAACAGTTTTATTCTTTCATTAAAAAAACGATCAAGATGTTTTTGAGCTTCCAACCTAGTTGTGGGAAACCAAAAATTTTTAGTATTTCCGGGATGATCTTTGAAATTTTGTTCAATAAATTTTTTTATCTGATTGGTATGACTAGTTGTTTTGATTTTAGGTATTTCTGGTATTTTAATATTTTTAGGAAGTTTTTTACGGTTATCTTCATCAAAGCTCCATTTATTGCCTTTTGGTTTTCCATCACTATTCATTAAGATATTCAATTTTGCTCTTATTGATTTGTAAAAATTAGCCATAAAAGGCTTTTTGTATCTAGATAGATATTCAGTAAATTCTTTTCTTGTAGTCAAAAACATTGGAGTTTTAATTTGATTTACTTTAATATTCATCTTTTTAAGCACGGAAACAATTTTTTTCTCAAATGGTTTATCTTCAATTTCAAAAAAACTTACTTCTTTAATCTTCTTATCCTTAATTATCTTTTCTAATTTTTTTTCATACGAGGTTTTGAACTTTGAATTTATATCTTCATAAATTATTTTAAAGTTTTTAGATTTTAGCTCATCTCTGAACGATCTCATTGATGACAAAAAAAGTAATATTTTAAGTTTGTGATGTTTTTCATACGTACAGAGCCCATAATCCTCGGCCATATAAAAAAGGTGATCTTTAAAGTTTTTTAAATAGTTTGGATTAAATAGCTGGTTTCCTAGAATTATAAAAAGCCTCATATAAGCCAAATTATATATCTTTTAGAGGAAATAAACGCGTCATTATTTGCCTACTCATTTTAAAAAATAGTGTTAAATAAGCATAATGAAAAAATTAATCCTAGGAGCTACTGGCTCAATTGGTTCCTCTTTAGCAAAAAAAGTAATAGCGGACGGAGGAGAAGCACATTTAGTAGGAAGAGACGAATCAAGCTTATCTAAGCTAGCTTCAGAGCTAAACTCTACTTTCACGACTTGCGATGTTTTAGAGGAGAATTTTTCTGATAAGATTTTAAGTGATTTAGGTGACACTCCGATTAATGGTCTAGCATACTGCGTTGGCTCAATAGATTTAAAACCAATCAAAATGACAAAAAAAAGTGATTACATGCAATCATTTAACCTTAATTTAATATCAGCAACAGAAATTATTAGAAATGCTTCAGATAATTTAAAACGAAACAAAGGATCAATAGTTTTATTTTCCACGGTAGCAGTTAGAAGAGGTTTTACTAATCACAGCATTGTATCATCTGCTAAAGGGGCAATCGAGGGGCTGACAGTATCTTTGGCTGCAGAGTTTGCACCTAATATAAGGGTAAATTGCATAGCTCCAAGTATATCAAAATCTAAAATAGCAAATTTTATTTTAAAAAATGAAAAAATGGCAGATAGCATTGCAAAAATGCATCCACTTAAAAGAGTAGGAGAGGGGAGCGACTCTGCGTCAGTTGCAAATTTCTTATTAAGCGATAATAGTTCTTGGATAACCGGACAAATTTTAGGTGTAGATGGAGGGAGATCATCTTTAACATAATTATGAAGAAAATAGTTTATATAATTTTGATAAGTTTAATTTCTCAGTTTGCTTACGCAGCTGGTAGCGATAGCTCTGGAACAGAAGGTTCAGATCATAGTAAGACTGACTATTACAACGAAGCAAAAAAATTAGTTAAAAGAGCAGGGAAACTAGAGAAAAAAGAAAAATCTGATAAAGCTAAAAAACTTTATTCTCAAGCTTTTAAGAAACTAGAACAAGCGTACTCATCAGATAAATCTAATCCAGATATTTTAAATTATATGGGTTTTACTTCTCGAAAAACTGGTAACTTTGAGCAGGCAGAAAAATTTTATTTAAAAGGTTTAAGCATTAAACCAGATCATAATGGTATCAATGAATATCTTGGTGAACTTTATGTTCAAACAAATCGTATTGATAAAGCTAAAGAAAGACTAGAAGTTTTAAAAAGTTGCAATTGTGAAGAATATCAGGAACTTGAGTTAATTATTAAAACTCGTGGTACAAAAATTTACTAAGAAATATCTAAAGCAAATTTTTTAAGTTTTTCTATTGGAATTAAATCCAGAGTTTTAATATTAGTTTTTTTTAAGTAAATAGAGCATGCTTTGTTTTCTTCTAAAGCTTTAGCATACCAAGTTGCACACAAACACCATTTATCTCCTTCTTTGAGTCCGGGAAATCCATATTCAGGATGTGGTGTGATTAAATCATTTCCAACTTTTTTTGACCAAATTAGAAACTCATCCGTAACCCTTGCACATACTGTATGAATTCCCCTATCATTATTATCAGTATTACAACACCCATCTCTTAACCATCCAGTTAATGGATCAGTAGAGCAAGGCTCTAAAGGTTCACCAAAAATATTTTTTTGTTTTTCTATAATCATTTATTTAAATTATACTATAATTTAGTTGGATTAGGTTGACCTTTGTAAACTTTTTCTGGGTCAAATTTTTTTTCTTTTTCTTTAAATTCTAGTTTTACTTCATCAGCATTAGTCATTTTACCTAATGTAATAGATCTATAAAAACATGATTTGTATCCAACATGACAGCTCGCTCCATCACCAATATCTACTGTCATCCATAGAGCATCTTGATCATCATCAATTCTAATATCTATAACTTTTTGAATAAAACCACTTGTTTTACCTTTGTGCCACAGAGCATTTCTTGATCTACTCCAATAACAAGCTTCTTTTTTTTCAATAGTGAACTTTAAGGATTCCGCATTCATATATCCATGCATTAAAACCTCACCTGATTTATGGTCAGTTGTAGTTACAGGTATTAAACCTTCTTTATTAAATTTTGGTGAAAGAAATTTTCCTTCTTCTACCTCAATTATATTCTCTCTTTTTTTAAACATGGGCGTAAAATAATGAAAAAAAGACAAAATAGCAATTTGCATTAATGAAATATGTCATATAAAAATGAGCGCTATATGAAATTAGTTAAAGACATTAATAAATCTAGTCAAAAAAAAGCTGAAGTTACAGATAAACAGGCTGAAGAAGCATTCAAGACAATTTTGACCTGGATAGGAGAGGATCCAAGCAGAGAAGGACTTTTGGAGACTCCAAAAAGAGTTGTTAAAGCATTTAAAGAATATTTTAAAGGGTATCACCAAAATGCAAGTGCAGATTTACTTAAAACTTTTGGAGATGTGGAAGGTTACGATGATATGGTCGTAGAAAAAAATATAACTTTAGAAAGCCACTGCGAACATCATATGGCTCCAATTATAGGAGTCGCTCATATAGCCTATATTCCAAATAATAAAGTAGTTGGCTTAAGCAAGCTTGCAAGAACAGTTGAAGTTTTTTCAAAAAGGCTACAAACTCAAGAAAGACTTACAATGCAGATAGCTAAGACTTTAATGAACGCTCTTGACGCAAAAGGTGTTGCAGTAACTATAGATGCCGCACATCAGTGCATGACAATGCGAGGTATTAAAAAAGAAAGAGCCACAACTGTAACAAATTACTATTTAGGCGCTTTTAAAGAAGATCTTAGTTATCAAAATAGATACCTAAGATACATAGCTAAATAAATGTCAGATAAATTTAAAGCTGTTGTAATAAATAACCAAAACGAAAAATTTACTAGAGAATTAAAAGAAATAGATATGAAAGATCTAAAAGATGGCAATGTGCTAATCAAAGTAGATTTTTCAAGTTTAAATTATAAGGATGCACTTATTTTAAATAATGGAGGAAAGATAGTAAGAAAATTTCCTTTTGTACCTGGGATAGACTTTTCTGGTAAAATTGTAGAAAGCGAAGATAGTAAATTTAAAAAAGATGAAAATGTAATTTTAACCGGATTTAGAGTAGGTGAAGCTTATTTTGGGGGATTTGCACAATATGCGAAAGTTGACTCAAATTTTTTAATAAAAACTCCTTCTGAACTAAATAATCACAAAGCCATGATGTTAGGTACGGCAGGTTTTACAGCTTTACAATGTGCCTTTGCTATTAAAGCTAGAGAAGAACTTTTATTGGGAGAAAAAGTAAAAGATGTTTTAGTTACAGGTGCAACAGGTGGTGTAGGAAGTTTAGCAGTAATGATTTTATCAAAAATGGGTTATGATGTGCATGCAGTTACAGGAAAAAAAGATAAAAATGACTATCTTAAAAATCTTGGTGCAAAGTACGTAGTTGATAGAAAAGAATTCGAAGGTGAAAGTAAATTGTTAGAAAAAGGCACTTGGGATGGAGTGGTTGATACAGTAGGGGGAACTGCGTTAACAAAAATTCTTGCTCAAGTAAAACCTAACGGAATAGTGGCTTCATGTGGAAATGCTGGAGGAATAAAAATTAATACAACTGTAATGCCTTTCATTATAAGAGGTGTAAAATTATGGGGAATAGACTCCTCTGGTGCCTCTATTAAAAGAAGAGAATTTTTATGGAGCCAAGCAGCCCAATTATTAGATTTTGATAAGATAAAATCTTTCACAAAAGAATTATCATTTAATGAACTCTTAGAAACTTTCCCAAAATTATTGAAAGGCGAGTTTTTTGGAAGAGCTATAGTTGATCCAAATAAATAAAATTTAAATTAAAATTATGGATTGGGATAAATTAAAAATTTTTCATACTGTTGCAGAAGCCTCAAGTTTTACAAAAGCTTCTACTATTTTAAATTTAAGCCAGTCAGCTATTAGTAGACAAATTCAGTCTCTAGAAAACGAGTTAAAGGTAAAATTATTTGAAAGGCACGCTAGAGGCTTAGTATTGACTGAAAATGGGGAATATCTATTTAAATCTGCGCATGAAGTAATTTCTAAATTAAAAGATGTTGAATCTAATTTAAGCGGTCAAAAAGATAAATTAGATGGAAAATTAACTGTCACTACTGTTGTCAGTTTCGGCACCACTTGGTTAACCCCTCGCATCAAAGAATTTATGGACTTGCACCCTGGTATGGATGTTGAACTTATATTTGATGATAAGGAATTAGATCTAAGTACTCGTCAAGCAGATGTAGGAATTTGGATGAGAAGACCAAAGCAACTAAATTATATTCAAAAAAAATTCGTTGATTTTAACTATCACATTTATGGCTCAAACTCATATCTGGAAAAAAATGGTTATCCCAAAACAGTAAAGGATTTAAACAACCATAAATTTATCACTTATGGAAGGGGAGCTCCTTCTCCTGTGTATAACCCTGACTGGGTATTAAAGCTTGGAGCAAAAGATGAAAAAAAAAGGAAATCAATTATGAAAGTAAATAGTGTGTATGGTTTATTATTAGCCGTCCAAAGCGGTGTAGGACTGGCTGCTTTACCAGACTACATAGTTTATAATGTTCCTAATTTAAGCAAAGTCCTTCCTAATGAGTCGGGCAAACCTACCGAGACTCATTTTGTTTATCCGTCTTCTCTTAAAAACGTTGCAAGGTTAACTGCTTTTAGAAATTTTATTTTTAGCAAGGTCAATGAATGGAAATTTTAGTTTTTATAATTCCTTTTATAATTTTAATTACCGTTGTAGTTTTTATTCACGAATATGGGCATTATTATTATGCTAAAAGATATGGCGTTGGAGTTACAGATTTTTCTATTGGTTTTGGTAAAGAAATTTTTGGATTCAATGATAAGTCAGGAACAAGATGGAAGTTTTGTGCAATTCCCCTGGGCGGATATGTTAAATTTTTTGGTGACCGAAATGTTTTCAGTCAAGCAGAGCAAGAGAAATTGTTAAAAAAATACAATAAAGAAGATCAAAACAAGCTTTTTGTAACAAAACCAATATATCAAAGATCTTTGATAGTTGCAGCTGGTCCAGCTGCTAACTTTGTTTTAGCTATTATAATTTTTTCTTTTATTTATATGTTTGCTGGAAAAGACTTTACTCCAGCTCAAATTAATGAAGTTCAGGAAGACAGTCCAGCTTATATATCTGGCATTAAAAATGGAGATTTAATTTTATCTATAAACAATAATAAAGTTAACAGTGTTCTAGAAGTTTCTACTCTCATAAATTCTTCAACTAAAGAAAATATTCAAATTACAGTTTTACGTAATAACACTGAAATTGATATTAATGTTAAACCAAAATTAGTTAAAACAGAAGACTCATTAGGAAATACAATTAATAAAAAAATAATTGGTATTAAAATTGCTCCACTCAATAATGAACTAAACCGTAAAAAACTAGGACCAGCTACAGCTTTATTTTATGCTACAAAAGAAACATTGTTTGTCATCAAAGCTTCTATTGATTTCGTGATTTCAATGTTTAAGGGCAAGGGAGACACAACACAATTAGGAGGTCCGATTAAAATTGCTAAAATTACAGGTCAGGTCGCCCAACACGGATTAATAGCCTTCTTAAGCATTATGGCCTACATTTCAATAAGTTTAGGATTTATAAATCTTTTTCCAATACCGATGTTAGATGGTGGACATTTAATGTTTTATGCCTTTGAAAAAATTTTAGGTAGACCTTTAACTGAAAAAACACAAGAGGGATTTTTTCGAATCGGGCTTTTTTTATTAGTTTTTTTAATGTTATTTACTACGATTAACGATTTGAAAGATTTAGGCATATTTTAAGCCATTTTTTATTCTTAAAAAAGTCAATAAATACAACGCTTTTAAGGTACTATATTTAGTGTTAATACTTTTTAAATATACTAAAATTAATGTTGATTTTACTGAGTTTTTGTAGAGATTGAATATAACCATAGGGGCTAAAATGAATAAAAAACAATTAGTAGCAAAAATATCGTCCACATTGGGCCAAAGTAAAGCTGATGCTGAAAGAACTTTTGACTCAATAACGACTATTATTTTAGACGCACTGAAGAATGATGATACTGTAAAAATCGCGGGTTTTGGTACTTACAAAGTAGCAAAAAGAAAAGCTAGAGTAGGAAGAAACCCAAGAACAGGTGAGTCAATTCAAATTGCTGCATCTCAAAAAGTTAAGTTTTTACCTGCTAAAAGCTTAAAAGAAATGTTTAATCGATAAACGTTATTTTTCAGCCCTTATTTGATTTATCAAATAAGGGCTGAACTACTTGCAAAAACCGCATAGCTAAATTCAATAGATATCAATTCTTAAAAGTAATCAAAACACTATAACAATCACTTAAATTAACAAGGGAGTTTTTTATGAAAAAATACTTAGGATACTTTTTTGCTGGAACAGCCATTTATTTTGGCTTTGCAGGCTTGGGTTATGCCGAGACTACAGTGTCAGCTGAAGTACAATACATATTTAATACCCTATTATTTTTAATGTCAGGTTTCTTGGTCATGTGGATGGCCGCAGGTTTCGCAATGTTAGAGTCAGGATTGGTAACATCAAAATCTGTA
>PAFH01000020.1 GCA_002704145.1 Pelagibacteraceae bacterium
CTAAATAAATTTTAAGTTCTTTTTTCATTTTTTTCTAAAAGATATTCTAACAATATATGCGGAAAAGTAAGTGACGCCAAACCAATAAAAATCACCTTATAAATAGCCTCATCAAGCTTATAAAAATTATTTAGAAAATATATTGTGATTAAAAACATTACTCCAGTAGCACAAGTTAAAGGAATTGCTCTATTTATAAATTTTTTAATTCCTGATTTGAAAGATTTATCTAATTCAAAAATTAAGGTAATAGAGTGTCTTATTGAGTGAAGAAAACAAAAATAAATTGTAAAAGCTAAAATTGGCGTAAGGAAAAAATTTAATATAATTAAAGACAAAAAATCCATAATCATAATTCCTTTTAAACTAATACTTTTGTTACTTGAAATGTATAAAGATGATAATAAACTTAAACATAATAAGATTATTAAAAATTGATTACTAAAAATTTCAAACTCAAAAACGTTAAAGTTTAAAATTCGGAATATTTCATTTGTTTCATTTCTTTGTAATAATAAAGGAACTAAGATTACAGCTGATCCTTTTAAAAAAAATAAGATTTCAGTTATCAAATATTTTCTTTTTAAGGAAAACACAGTATCTTCTTTACCAAAGTGATAAGCTGCAACAATCAGAAATAAAAATAAAATTATATTAGGAAATACTATCCAAAACATTATTATCAAAAGAGAGATAATTATGTATGCAAAATAAAAAGAAAAAGTTGACTCGTAACCAAATAATTTTAAGAGTTTTTTTCCTTTGATATTATCTAACGCCCCATGAGAAATTCCAAGAATTAATATTAAAAATAAACAAAATATTATTGGCTCAAAATTTATCATTAGATACAAAGGGCCTATTAGAATACTCAAAGTGAAAAATATAACAGAGTGTTTAAAACTTATTGTTTTCATTAATTAAATAATGCCTTTATGAAAATTAATTTTGGCATTTTGCTTATAATTTTAATATCTTCGAAAATATTACTTTTGTTAGATAAAAATTTAATAACAGTGTTCGAAGAAGTTTTAAACATATCTGAGAATATTTTTGGCATTTTTTCTGGATATTTTTTTAAAACTCTTAAGAATACTTTATCTAAGAACTGATATTTTTTTCCAAGATTAAAAGTTTGCATTCTTTCAATTTTATCAATATTTTTAACAATATACTTACTATGTTCTTGAATATTTAAAAAAGTATATCCTGTACTTAATCTAGTCATTCCACCAGCAGCACCAATATTGACAATTTTACTATCCTTTTTAAAAGAAGAGTAAAATAGGGGAATAGCCCCTTTTTCGGTAAAAGTAATTTTATAATTTTTTATACCTAAATTATTTTTAATGTAATTTTTTAATTGTAAATCATAATCTTTAAGATCCTGGCTCTTTAAATCTGATAACCATGTTGTTTCAATCAAAGCTACATTTTTACTTAGGGGTAGTGTGTAAAAAAAATGCACACTATTTCTTTGGTCACAGTTGAAGTCCATTAAATTTAATATTTCGTCATCAAAAACATTTTTTGGTGTTTCGATTTCGATGCCTTGAAAATGTTGCCATAATTTTGATTTATCTAATTCGACCTTAAAAACACTATTAAAGATTATTGAGTCTTTTGAATTGACTTCACTTATATTTTTGAAAAAATTAATATTAGGATTTTTAGAAAGTTTAAAATTTATTTTTTCATAAAATTTCCCACTATCAATACTTTGATATGGAAATTTTTCATTTTTTAATTCTTGAGACCCCTCAAAAGTGTTGATTGTAAAGTTATTCCAACTTTTAATTACACAATCCTCAAAGTTATGATCAAATACTTTCCAGAAAGACCAAGTTTTATCTCTTTTATATTCTTTACGAGGCTCAATTATAGCTAACGTCTTATTTTTTAATTTATTATTAATCTCTAGTTCATAGGCTAAAGATAATCCTGAACAACCTCCTCCCACAATTATATAATCAAATTCTCTCATTTATATTTACTTTTTCCTTTAAAATATTGTGATTTATATGATTATCGTAATTTAACTTTTTAACAAATAATAATTTTATAAAGTCAAATATTGATAAAAAAGTTTGAACTATCTTTCCCGATAACGGAACATATATTTTTCCTGCTTTATTATAATTATCTATGTTTTTTTGATTAAGAATATAGTCACCAATTTTTCTATAAACACGTCTTGCTACAATTATTGAAAATCTAGACCTAATCGGTATACTACTAATAGATTGAAAAGATTTTTCATAAAATATTTGTGATTCATTAATTGTTTCCTGAATAGAAGAAAAATCTGATTTGATATACTGTCGATTACGCTTTTTATCTTCACAAACATCCCTGGCAATATTTGTAAGTTGCATAGCAATTCCGAGATCTATTGCTCCCTTCATAGCTTCTTTGTTTTTTACTTTTAATATTTTTGACATCATTAGACCAACTGTTCCTGCAACTCTGTAGGAATAAATCAATAAATCTTTTTTTGAATTAATTTGAACCTTTTCTTCTAAGTCTGTTTCAACTCCATCAAATAAGTCTATTACAACTTTTTCAGAAATATTTTCACTATCTATTATGGACCACATTTGTTTTATAATTGAATTACGCGAGTCTTTATTAGTGAAATCTTTTTTAAATCTTAAGAAATATTCTTTTTTGATTTCAAGTTTGTTGTTGTTGTCAACAATATCATCTAAAGTTCTACAAAAATTATATAGAGAGGAACATTTATCAAATGTTTCTTTAGATAAGAAAAAACTAGCCCAATAAAAAGACTTTGCATGTTTCTCTAAAAGATTTTTATTCATTTAAATAGTTTGTCTAATACTTTGGCTGAAGAAAGCACTCCTGGCATACCTGCGCCCGGATGAGTACCAGCTCCTACAAAATATAAATTTTTAAATACCTCAGATTGATTGTGAAATCTAAAATATGCGGATTGTGAAAACTTAGGCTGAATCGAAAATCCAGATCCATGTAATGTTGCTAAGTCTTTTTCAAAATAATCAGGAGTTAGATAAAAATCACTGACTACATTATTTTTTATCCCTGGTAATACTGATTTATCCATCTTATCTAAAATTATATTTTTAAACCTTTTACCCTCATTAGACCAATTAATTTTCGAAAGATTATTTGGTACTGGCACTAAAACATAAAATGCATCTTGACCTTTCGGAGCCATATTAGGGTCTGTTGCTGAAGGTCTGTGTAAATAATAACTAATATCTTCAGATAATATTTTTTCCTCAAAAATTTTTTCTAAATGTTTTTCATAAGACTTCCCAAAATAAATTGTGTGATGGGCTACATCTTTGTATTGTTTTTTTGAACCAAAATAATAAACAAATAAACCCATAGAATAATCCATCCTTTTGATTTTTTGATTAAATAAAAAACCATAATTTTTTTTATGTTTTATTAAATTTTGATAAACATTTGGAGGATCAGAATTACAAACTATGTAATCGCAATCAATTATTTTTGAATCATTTATTTTAATTCCTTTTACTTTGTTATTATTTGAAATGATTTCAGTTACTTCTGCGCTTTTAATAATTTCAATATTTTCTTCTCGCATTAATTTTTCTAATGCTTTAACTACACTACCTGTGCCTCCCATTGAATAATGAATACCCCATTTCTTTTCTAAAAATAAAATTAATGTGTATATTGAAGTTGTAGTAAAAGGATTACCACCTACTAAAAGAGGGTGCATACTAAAAACTCTTCTTAATTTTTCATTTTTAATATAATTTGATACTAATTGATAAACCGATTTATAGCTTTTTAATTTTAATAATGAAGGAACCTGCTTTAGCATAAAAGCAAAGTTATTAAATGGTTTGTCAGACAAATCTGTAAAACCTTTATTAAAAATTTTTTCTGTAAAATTAACTAATCTATTATATCCTTTAAAATCTTCATCTGAAAATTTCTTAACTTCATTTTCCATTGACTTTTCGTCACCGGAGTAGTCAAAAGTTTGTCCATCATTAAATACAAACCGGTACCATAAATCTAAAGGAACTATTTTAACATAATCTGAAATTTTTTTATTAAACAAATTAAATAATTCTTCGAAAAGATATGGAGCAGTAATAACTGTTGGTCCTCCATCATAAATAAAATTTCCTTTTTTAAATACTCTAGCTCTGCCTCCTAGATCAGGGTGTTTTTCAATTAAAGCAACATCATAACCCTTAGCTTTTAATCTTAGCGAAGCGGCTAAACCACCAAAACCTGATCCTATAACTATTATTTTTTTTGCCATTTTGTTTATGGCCTATATTAACTGGATTTTTTCTTAAGTGCTAATTTTGTTTCTTCGATACTAGAGCTATAAATTTTATCTAATTTGCTTTTATCCAATGAGTTTTTTATAAGTTTTTCAACTGACTCTATAGCTATCTTTACTGAGGCGTTTTTAATATCTTTAATAGCTTGATTTTTAAGTTGTTTAATTCTTTCATCAGTATTCTTTCTCTTATTTTCCATAAAATTATGAAATTCTTCATTTGTTTTAATAACATTTTTTTCAGCATATTCGTTTGCTTCATTGATCATTTTTTTTACTTCATCTTTGGAATTACTAATTTTTTTTTCTTGCTCTGTTAAAATATTTTTTGCATCTTCCTTTAATTTTTCTGCCTCATGAATTTGATTTTTTATATTTAAAATATTTTCTTCTAGAATTTTTTTAATTTTTTGAGGTATTCTAAAATATACCAAAACTCCAATAAAAATTAAGAAGGAAATCGTTACCCAGAAAGTCGCATCAACTGTCATAAATATTTACCAATATTTTTTTTAGAAACATCTTCAACAGCTGCCTTTATACTACTCTCATTTAGTTTATCACCTGATATATTTTCAATGATATTGGATGCAATATTTTCTGAAATATTTTTAATAGAGGACAAAGAGTTTTTTTTAAGTTCAGTTATTTCTTTTTGCGCTTTAGCGACCTCATTTTCAATCTCTTTTTCCATTTTTGCTTTCTTTGATTGAATATCTTTATCTAAAATATTTTTTGAATCAGAATAAATTTTGGCTATTTCTTTTTTTGCATTATTTAAAATAACCTCATACTCTTTAAATTTTTCTTCAGACTGTTCTTTAAATTTGTTTGCGTTCTCTAAGTCTTCTTTAATTTTATTTTCTCTGTTGTCTAAGTTTTCTTTAATCTTAGGAAGATAAAGTTTCGATATAGAAATATATAGGATCGTGAAAACCAAAATAAGCCAAAAGGCTTGAGATGCCCAGTATGTTGGATCCAGCTGAGGCATTCCAGCCTCAGCTGCATACAAATCAGCGCTAATAGCTATAAAAGCTATTGATAAACTAAAGGATCTTTTCATATTTAATTTAACTAAAATGCAAATAAAATAATTAAAGCTACTACTAGTCCAAATAAACCCGTCGCTTCTGCTAAAGCAAATCCCAAAAGCAAGTTAGGGAATTGTTTTTGAGCTGCTGACGGATTTCTCATAGCTCCAGACAGATAGTTACCGAAAATGATTCCGATACCTACTCCAGCTCCAGCTAACGCGATTGCAGCAAGACCCGCTCCAATCATTTTTGCCGCTTCTAACTCCATTTTTCCTCCTTTTTTATTTATTAATGATGTAAATTTAATGCATCATTTAAATAGATGCAGGTTAATATTGCAAAAACATAAGCTTGTAAAAATGCGACTAAAATTTCCAAACCTGTTAATGCTACTGAAAAACTAAGTGGTAACCATCCACCTAATATTCCTAAACTTACTACAAATCCACCAAATACTTTCAACATTGTGTGACCTGCCATCATATTAGCAAAAAGTCTTACAGATAGACTTACAGGCCTACTTAAGTAAGAAATAATTTCAATAATAGTTATTAATGGCATCAGGATAGCCGGAACACCACTGGGTACAAAAATACTTAAGTATTTAAAGCCATGTTTAACGAAACCAATAATTGTAACAGCTATGAATATAAATAAAGCCATTATCAGCGTAACAATTATATGACTTGTCACAGTGAAAGAATAGGGCAGCATACCAACCATGTTACAAAATAAAACAAACATAAATAAACTAAATATAAATGGGAAATAAGGTTTAGCTTTTGATCCAGCGGTATCACTAATCATTTTGGCTACAAAAGTGTAGAACATTTCAGCAATTAGCTGCACTTTATCCGGAATAATTTTTTTTTCTTTTGACCCTAAAAATAAGAATAGCAGAATGATCGAAGCACTAATGACCATAAATAGACTTGCGTTGGTAAAAGATAAGTCAATTCCTGCAATTTTTATTTCTGGTCCAATTTTATGGACAGTGAATTGTTGCATTGGATTATTTGCCATATTAACCTTCTAGTCTTCTTTTTGCATTCTGTTCGCTGCTCGTATGACATTTAATATGCCAGCGGCAGTTCCCAAAAAAAAGAATATTATTATAAACCAGGGTTTAGTATCAAACCAGCTATCTAAAATAAACCCAATAATTGTCCCAACCGCAACTGATGCGACCAACTCTGTGCCTAATTTAAAAGCACTACCCATAAATGAGCCACGTTTTTCGTTATCATTTTGAACTTGTTTTTTTACTTTTGATTTTGCAATCTTAAGGCGAGTTTTAAATTCTTCTGGAATTGTCATTTTAATTATTTAAGCAACTAATTCTTCGGCTTTTTGTAAATCAACTGATACAAGCTGACTTACCCCTTGCTCAGCCATTGTAACTCCATAAAGTCTGTGCATTCTTGACATAGTTAGAGCGTGATGAGTTATAATTATAAATTTAGTTCTGGTTATCTTAGTGAGTTCGTCTAACAGGCCACAAAATCTTGTCACATTAGCATCATCTAAAGGTGCATCAACTTCATCTAAAACGCAAATTGGTGAAGGATTTACTAAAAAAACTGCAAATATTAAAGATAACGCAGTCAGTGCTTGCTCGCCACCTGATAACAAAGTTATTGATTGAAGCCTTTTACCTGGTGGTGAAACAAACATCTCTAACCCAGCTTCTAAAGGATCATCCGAGTCAACCAATTCAATTTTTGCTGTTCCTCCACTAAATAATTTTGTGTAAACTTCATTAAACTTTCTGTTAACTTTTGAAAAAGCTTCTAAAAGTCTTTCTCTACCTTTTTGATTAAGCTCGTCAATACTCGCTTTTAATTTCACTATCGCAGAGTATAAATCTGATCGATCATCTTCCATCTTTTTAATTTCTGTTTCATATTTTTTCGTTTCTTCATCAGCCCTTAAATTTACAGACCCCAAAGCATCCCTTTGTTTTTTTATTTTTTCCACTTTCTGAGCTTGATTTTCTATAGCTGGCAGATGTTCATCTGAAAAATTATTTAGATCAGAAAGGGCTAAAAGAGAATTTTCACTTTCGATGTTCAATTCGTTTTTAACTGAATATAATAAATCTTTTTTTCTGTTATCTATGCCTTCTATAGTAGCTTCATTTCTTGCTTTGTTTTCTTTTAAGTCACTAAGTTTTAACTGTATTTCTTTTAAATTTTTATTGATTAAATTATATTTTTCTTCAGCCTCTGCTAGTTCAATTTCAATTTCTTCATTTCTTTTTTTTGTATTCTCTAAATTTTGTAAATTTTGCCCTTTTGAAGTCGCAATCTTTTCTGGATTTTTTTGATTTTGTTCTTGCTCTATCTGAATTTTTTTCTTTCTCTCATCTAGTTCAGAAATCATCTTTTCAGAATTAAGTTTTAAACTTCTCCAGTTTTCTAACTCTATATCTATATTTTTTATTCTTTCTTTTCTTTTAATAGAGTCACTTTGTATTGATTTATTTTTACCGTATTTTTCAGCATATTCTTCCTGAGATAAAGTAATTTTATTTACAAGTTCCTTTAACTCTCTAAAAATTTCTTTATTTAAATTGACTTTTTTATCTATGAGTTTTTCTATTTTATTTAATATTTCATCAAGCTGAATTTTTAAATCATTTAAATTTTTTTTTGAGATATTTAATGCTTTTGTTGAAGAAGATTCTACCTCTAAAAGCTCATTTTCAGTTTTTAAAAGAATATTCTTTTCTTGAGATATTCTTTTTTCATTTAATTCAGAGTCTAAAGATATACTTCGTTCTCGTTCTAAATCAGACTCAATCGTTTTTATTGATTTTTCAAGTTTTAATTGTAAGTTTTTTACTCGGCTTTCTTCCTCGTCTAAGCTAGTCATATTAAGGTTTAATTTTTGAAGCTTGGCGATACTTTCCATTTTCTTGTCTCTTAGTGGCGAGAGTTTTTTATTTTCCTCTTCTAAAAGAGTATTATTATGATTAAAATCAATATTAATTGCACTTATTTCGTCATCTAATTCATTTAATTTTTCATTAATTTTTTTTTTATCTTTTTCTATTTCTTTAATTTTTAAATAATATAATCCAGCTTCTACTTTTTTAATTTCTTTAGATATTTCTTTGTATCGAGTTGCTTCTTCAGCTTGCTTTTTTAAACTATTTAATTGTTTTTCTTGCTGCTTTTTTAATTCATCTGCTCTCTTTAGATTATTTTCGGCTGCATTTAACCTTAATTCTGCTTCTTGTCTTCTCGAATGGATGCCAGAAATTCCAGCAGCTTCTTCAAGTATAGATCTTCTTTCGAAAGGTTTGGCAGTAACAAGCTGGCCAATTCTTCCTTGACTTATTAAAGAAGGGGAATGAGCTCCTGTAGACAAATCTGCAAAAAAAGTTTGTACATCTTTAGCTCTTACTTCTCTATCATTAATAAAATATTTAGATCCTTTATCTTTTTCAATTTTTCTTTTAATAGTCACCTCATCAAATTCTCTATATAAAGCCGGACCCTCTTTAGATTTGTTATCCAAAAATATTGATACTTCAGATATATTTTTTGATGCTCTATTTGAAGTTCCAGAAAAAATTACATCTTCCATTCCTGAACCTCTCATGCTTTTGGCAGAATTTTCCCCCATACACCATCTTAAAGCCTCCACTATATTTGATTTACCACATCCATTAGGTCCAACAACCCCAGTTAACCCGTCCTCTATTAAAAAATTAGTTTTATCAAAGAAAGACTTAAAACCGTTTATTTCTAAATTCTTAAATTTCATTTATAAAAATTTTTCTATGGCTTTTTTGAATTCTTGATACTCATGTTTCTTATCGAATTTTTTATCGTTTATATAAATTGTTGGAGTTGATTGTATGTTGTAATTTTTTTGAGCTTCAATTCTCTCTTTTAGAATTTCATCCTGAACAGTGTCATTTTTTAAACATTCATCCATTTTACTATCTTCTAATCCCGACTCTAAACCAATTTTTTTTATAGATTCGTTAATTATATTTATATCAGATCCGACTGCCCATTTACTTTGTTTTTCATAAATCTTTTCTAATAACCGGAAACTTTTAATATTATCAACATGACATCTAACAATTATTTCAGCATTTAAAGCAGCTAAATCTAAAGGAAAACTATGGTGCTCAAATTTAACTGTTCCGTTATCTATAAAATCTTTCTTAAGTTTGTTAAAAATATTTTTATGAAAACTTGCACAATGTGGGCAAGTTAAAGATGAAAACACCTTTACAGACACCTTTGCATTATCATCACCAATCCTTAAAATTTTGCTCTCAGCTATGACTGGAAAGCTTAGTAATATAATAAACAGTAACTGATATAAAATTTTATTTATTTTTATCATCGAATGCTTTTAATAAAATACTTAAAGAAGTTTTGAGTTGATTATTATTTATTTTATCAATTTTTTTACTTATTTTAGATAAATTTCTAATTTTTATCAATTTATTTCCTTTTTTACTCTTTTCCTCTTCCACAATTTTTAAGACTATTTTACTTATACAATTAAACCCAAAAAAAGTATTTATCTTATCCATTATTTCTTTTTTTTTGTACTCTATTTCTAACTCTTTACCGTGAAATACGTTAAGAACCAAAGTGCCGTTCTTCATTTCCTTACCCATTTTTATTTTTATTGGATAACAAAAATTAGAAATTTTTTTATCAACCATTTTTGTCCAATTGTCGACAATGTTTGAGTAGTTATATCCGCTTTTTTTAAGATATTTTTTTAATGTTTTAGGTATTGAGCTTGAAAAAGGTTTCAATCCTTGTATGAAATTTCGTGATTTATTATTATTAATGTTATGCATATAAATATTAATTTACCAAAAAAAATTCTTTGTTGGTACGATAATAATAAGCGCAATTTACCTTGGCGTTTGAGCAAAAAGTCTCCTAACAAGCTTTATTATAGGCTTTTAAGTGAATTTATGTTGCAACAGACTCAGGTTAAAACAGTTATTCCCTATTTTAATAATTTTACAAAAAAATACAAAACCTTAAAGGCCCTATCAAAAAGCAACGAAAAAGAAATTTTAAAAATGTGGGAAGGTCTCGGATACTATAGGAGAGCTCGAAACCTTTTAAGATGTTCTAAAATATTAGTAAATAACCACAAATCAAATCTTCCGAACACAATTGAAAAAATTAAAAAACTTCCTGGAATAGGTGAATATACCGGCAATGCTTTGTTAGCGTTAGTTCATAATTTACCTACAATTGCAATAGACACAAACGTTAAAAGATTTTTTTCAAGACAATTTAATAAAGAGGAAACAAAAATAAATTTTGAAGAATTAATTACAAAAAATGAAAAAATTCTATTTAGTTCCAACCGTAACGCTGATTTGGTAGAAGCTTTAATGGAATTTGGAGCACTAGTATGCAAACCTAAAAACCCAAATTGCATTACATGTTGTTTGAAAAAAACTTGTAAATATTTTAAATCTAAAAAAAAGATTAAAATAACTAATAAAAAAATGATAAAAAATATAAATTACGACGTCTTTTGTTATATAAATAAAAAAAAACAAATAGCTCTTACAAAAAAAAAAACAAATAAGTTTTTTAAAAAACTTCTATTTGCCAACTATAAAACATTCTAATAATTATATAAATTATAAAGATTGGAAATTTTTGAAAAACTATAAGAATTCAATATCGAACTTAAAACTAAATATAAATTTATATTATAAGTTTTCTAATAAAATACCTTTATCTTATAATTGGTTTTCTTTAGAAGATAATAAAGAATTTATGCCAAGTTTTACAAAAAAAATATTAAGAAAGCTTTTAACTTTATTTAAATGAAAAAAAAATTAGCAATTATCGGTGCTGGCGTTGCAGGTTTGACTCTTGCAAATTTGATAAAAAAAAATACTGAGCATGAATTTACTTTATATGAAAAACAGGAAAGTCTACCACTAGACGAAGGTTATGGAATTCAGTTGTCAACCAATAGTTCAAAAATTTTGAATATGTTAGGATTTGATAAAATTAATAATAATAAAATATTTCACCCAAAGGGAGTTGATTTTTATAACATAAATAATAAAAAAATTTGTGATTTAGATCTTTTACAGTTTAATACTATAGAGAATAAATATACTACTTTACAAAGATCAAGTCTGATTGAATTTTTAAAAGATGATATCTATAACCAGCACTTAAGGTTTGGAAAAAAAATAAAAGCAGTCTCCGAACTAAAAGGAAAAATACTTATCAAATTTGAAGATAATACAAATGATCTTGTTGATATAGTTGTTGGTGCAGATGGTATTTTTTCTAACACCAGATCTTTTTTTGAGAAGAAAAAAAATAAACCAAAATTCAAGAAAGCTGTAGCTTTGAGAACAATACTAAAATCAAAACTAGAACTAAATATTAATGAACAAAAAATTAGTCTAATGATGGGAAAAAATTGCCATATAGTGATTTATCCAATAAATAAAAATAAAGAACTTAATTTTGTTTGTGTTATTAGAGAAAAAAAATATGATCCAGAAAATATAAAATTTTTGATTGATAAAGTAGTTAGCCAAAACTCCAAATTAGAGAAAGCTTTTGTTGGAAATTTAAAATCCTTGCCATTATATTTTACTCCTCAGATCATTCCTTCCACTAACAGTAAAGTGTTTTATATTGGAGACGCATTTAATGGTTTTTTGCCAACGTTAGCTCAAGGAGCCGGACAATCTATTGAAAGTGCATATGAATTATTTAACTTGTTAAAAGATGAGAACACTAACGCTCAAATAGACTACTTTCAAGAAAGATCTAAGAGAGTAAAAATAATTAGAAAAAGATCAAACTTAAACTTTTTTGCTTTTCATCTTTCAAGTTCAGTTATGCAAATAATAAGAAATTTTTTCTTAAAATTTTTAATTAAAAGAAAGAGTTTTATTAAGTCTTACTTGGGAATAGTCTATAAAAACTAGATTTGCTTTTCTGCAATAAACTTCTGTCTTAAACTATCAATCAAGACCGCCGATCCATTAAAATTGTAATGCCAATAAGTCCAACCATTATAACTCTCAGTGCCCATTATTTTTGCTGCAATCTTATGAATTGACCCTTCCAAATCTTTATATTTTATACTTCCATCCACCATAATTTTAGCATTAATTTTTTTCTTAGGATCAAATAAACTCGTTCCAGGTTTAATTATTCCTAATTCAACCAGTGAACCAAAAGGTATTCTAGGTTTAGATTTGTTATTTTCAATAGTATCAAGGAAATTATCCTCAATTTTAGTAGTTTTTTTTATTCTTTCTTTTGCTGCATAAAAATATTTCTTATCTTTTTCAATTCCATAAAAGTTTCTACCTAATTTCTTACAAACAACTGCAGTAGTTCCAGTACCTAAAAAAGGATCAAAAACTGTATCACCTTTATTAGTAGTAGCTAATATTATTCTGTGAAGCAAAGCTTCTGGTTTTTGTGTAGAATGAATTTTTTTTCCGTTTTTCTTTAATCTTTCTTTTCCGCTGCAAATGGGTAATTTCCAATCCGATCTCATTTGTAAATCATCATTTAAGCACTTAAGAGACTGATAATTGAAAGTATATTTAGATTTTTTATTTTTTGAAGCCCAAATTAAAGTTTCATGAGCATTCGTAAACCTTGAGCCTCTAAAATTTGGCATTGGATTATTTTTCCTCCAGATTACGTCATTAAGCAACCAGTAATCTAAATTTTGTAAATGATATCCTAAACGAAAAATATTATGATAGGAACCTATTACCCATATACTTCCATTATCTTTTAAAATTCTTTTGCACTCAGATAACCAAACTTTAGAAAATGTATCATAGTGTTCAAAACTATTAAACTGATCCCATTTGTCATTTACACCATTTACTTTACTTGCATCAGGTCGAGTTAACTTTTCCCCGATTTGAAGGTTGTAAGGAGGATCAGCAAAAACTAAATTAAAAGTTTTGTCGGGAATTTTTTTTAATTCCTCTAAACAATCACCGTTCGCAATTTGGTTGACGAATTCTGACATTTATTTGATTCAACCTTAAATTGAATCTAGGGTCAAATCATTTTAGAAAAAAAAGAGTATTTTAGTGTTCCTGATTCTTATCTGAACAATATCTGGTGTACTGGCTTAAAACTTTTTCTATGATGAGTGGTGATGCCAAATTTTTTTAGTCCATTTATATGAACTTTTGTTCCATAACCAAAATTTTTTTCCCAAGCGTAATTAGAAAACTTTTCTGATAATTTTATCATCAAATCATCTCTATAAACTTTAGCCATTATAGAAGCAGCACTGATTGTTTTAATTTTTTCGTCTCCATTAATTATAGTCTTATAATTATTTAGGCCTTTGGGAGCAAACTTTCCGTCAATTAGTATTAATTTTGGCTTAATACTTAATCCTTCTATTGCTCTTTTCATTGAAAGCAAAGAGGCTTGTAGGATATTAAGATCAAAAATTTCTTTAACTGAAGCCACACCTATAGAATAGTAAGAATTTAATTTTATATGTTTAGAGATTTCTAATCTTTTTTTAAATGGAATTTTTTTTGAATCTTTTAAAATTTTTAAGTTTATACCATTTTTTAGAATAACAGCAGCTGATACCACGGGTCCTGCAAGAGAGCCTCTGCCCACTTCGTCAACCCCCGCTGTAACTAATTTTTTTTTCAATTAAATTTTTAACTCTGCCTTTTTATCCCTTATCATTTTTAAATCGACCCATGCTAATTTTTTTTGAGCTGGTTGTCTCATTAAAAAAGCTGGATGAAAAGTAACGATAATTGTCAATTTTCTAGATCCAATTTTTTTGTCTATCCATTTACCTCTAACTTTTGAAATTACATCATCTGTGCCAATTAAAGCACTTAAGGCTGTACTTCCTAAAAGTACTAAAATTTTTGGATTAATAATTTCAATGTGTTTTTGTAAAAACGGTAAATATCTTTTTATTTCATCTTCAGTTGGTTTTCTATTTTCTGGTGGTCTATAATTAACGACATTAGTTATATAAACATTTTTTCTATTTAAATTTATAGACTCCAACATTTTATTCAATAAATCCCCTGCTCTACCTACAAAAGGTGTACCTTCTTTATCCTCAGATTTTCCAGGACCTTCGCCTACAAGCATAATTTTCGCTTTAGGGTTGCCGTCTGCAAAAACCATGTTTGTCGCACTCAGCTTTAGTTCGCAATTTTTTATCTTGGCAATTGATTTTCTTAAATATTCTAAATTTTTAGCTTTATCACCTGAGGCCTCAAAAGCATTTTTTTTATATCTATTGATTGCTTTATTATTGTAAATTAAGTTGTGATTAATTAGCTTATAAAATTTAATTAACTTTACTGTTTTAGTATTTATTTTTTTAGGCATTTAAATTATGAATATATTTAAATTTTTAATAAACTTTATATTACAAATATTACTTGTTACCATTTTTTTTTCTACACTTAATGCTAGAAATCTAGATAAGTTTTCATCAGGAAATTATGTATCAAATTACTTTTCTGGAATATTGTCATTAAATGACAGCCATTATGACGAGTCTTATAAATATCTAAAAAGACTGGAAGGATTAGAGGAAAGTCATTCAAGCTACTCTTCAAAATTTCTTTTTTCTTTAATTAATTTAGGTAAATTTAATGAAGCTTTTTACTACTCTAAAAAACTTGATAGAAAAAAATTAGGTAATTTTGAAAGTAATTTAATAATAGGTATTTATTATTTAAAAATTCAAAATTATGAATTAGCTGAAAAATATTTTTTAAAAATGCGTAGTGTAAAAACAGATTTTATACTAAATGAATTTTTAGCAAATTCTCTTTTGGATTGGGTCAGTTTTTCTAAACTTGATTTTAAAAATGCTCAAAATAGAATTAATTCTATTGATAAATCGTTTGAAAACTTAAAGAAAATACAAAATGCGTTTGTACATTGTTATTACAAAAAACCTGAAACTAAATTCATTTACGAAAAATTAACTCTAAATGAGAAAGTAAATTTTTCTAGATATAATTATTTTTACGCTTCATATCTTTTTAATGAAGGCAAAGAGAAAAATGCAAGAAAAGTTTTGAATTCTTCACTTAAATTATATCCTAAAAACTTATTACTAAATCAACTAAAATTAGATTTAAATTTAAATAAGTACCAAAAAAAATTTGATTGTAAAAATTTATCTCATGTAATCGCAGAAATATTTTACATAACAGCAAATGCTCTTTCCTCGCAACAAATATATAAATTTTCAAATTTTTATTTGAATTTGTCTAAGCACTTAAATCAAAACTTTATTTCTTTTAATACTTTATTAGCAGAAAATTTTTATAATGTTGGAGATCTTAAACAGGCAAAAAAAAAGTATAAAAATATCAGTAAGCAAGGAGAAGCGTATGCTTGGTATAGCTCTAAACAAAAAGCTAAAATTTTAATTGAAGAAAAAAAAAACATTGAAGCTATTAATCTTATAACAAAGTCTTACGAAAAGTTATCGATTAAGAATATCTATGAGACTTTAGATTATGCGATTTTTTTAAAAAATAATGATCGATATAAAGATGCAATTAAATACTATACGAAAATAATAAATAAAATTGAAAAAAATCATCCTTTATACCCAAAAGTTACTGATGGAAGAGGGGTATCGTATGAAAGATTGGGTGAATGGGAAAAGGCTGAAAAAGATTTATTATCTTCTTTAGAAGCAAGTCCAGATCAAGCTTACGTAATTAACTATCTCGCATATTCTTGGATTGAACAAGGAACTAAAATAGAAAAATCACTTAAAATGCTGGAGAAGGCTAATAATTTAAAATCCAATGACCCTTATATTGTAGACTCATTAGGATGGGCATTATTTAAATTAAAAAGATATGAGGAGTCTAAGCAACAACTTCAATTCGCTGTTAAATTATTGCCGGCTGATCCAGTTATAAATGACCATTTTGGAGATGCTTTATGGAAAAATGGTAATAAAATTCAAGCAAGATACTATTGGAAATATGTACTTAATCTCAAAGACACCGAAGAAGAATTAAAAGGGAAAATTAAAAAAAAGTTATTATCTGGCATTATGTAAGATGAAATTAAAATCTTTTTCAAAAATAAATCTATCTTTAAATATAATAAAAAAACTTAAAAAAAATAATTTACACCAAATACAATCTTATTTTTGTCTAGTAAACTTATTTGATGATATATTTATTAAAAAGATAATAGGAAAAAAAGATGATATTATATTCAAGGGACCTTTTTCCAAAAGAATTAAAACAGGCGATAACTCAATTAAAAAAGTTTTAAAAATTCTAAGAAATAGAAAATTAATCAATAATTATTATTCAATTTTAATAAATAAAAGGATACCTATTTCGGCAGGCATGGGTGGAGGAACAAGTAATGCTTTCCACTTGGCAAAATATTTTTTAGGAAAAAAGATGACCCAAACTCTAATCAATGATTTTGAAAATAAAATTGGAACAGATTTCAGATTATTTTTTAATAACCAAGGGTTTTTAAAAAACTTAAAAAAAGTCCAAGTTTTTAAAAAAAAACATATATTTTATTTTTTGATTATATATCCAAAGATTCGAAGCTCTACGAAATTTGCTTACTCTAAAGTAAAAGATTATTCTCCAAACTCAAAAAAAAATATTAAAATCACAAATAACAAAGCTAAATTTATTAATTTTTTAAAAAACGAAAATAATGATTTACAATTTATTATTGAAAAAAGACATCCAATTATAAAAAAATTAATAATAGAGATTGAGAAAAAAAAGGGTTGTTATTTTTCAAGAATGACTGGATCCGGATCTGCTTGTTTTGGAGTATTTAAAAGTTTAAAATATGCGAGAATTTCTTTAAAAAAAATTAAGACAAAATACCCCAGTTATTGGGCAACAGTTGCAAAAACTATTTAAATTAACAAATTTATGATATATCAAAATCAAATATTGGGGCATAGCCAAGCGGTAAGGCAGCGGTTTTTGATACCGCCATCCTAGGTTCGAATCCTAGTGCCCCAGCCAACTTTATATGTTTAACTTTAAATTTGAGTTTATAAACAGAATCAAAAAAACTCTTTTTCCCTTCTATAAAAATAGTGAAATTCAATTTATTTTTAGCAAGCTTCAAGAAGATTTCCCCACTAAACCTAAAAAAGCGATGTTTGTTGGAGGTTGTGTAAGAAAACATCTTAGCAATGAAAAAATTGACGATATAGACATAGCTACTTCGCTAACTACTGATCAAATAAAAGAAAAATTTAAAAAAACTAAATTGAAAATTGTGGACAGCGGTATCAAGCATGGAACAATAACTATTGTTTCTAAAAATTTTAAATTTGAGATAACTACACTTCGAAAGGATGTTAAAACTGATGGTAGGCATGCTGAAATTGAATACACCGAAAACTGGCAAACAGACTCCGAAAGAAGAGATTTTACTATTAATGCAATTTATCTTGATAACAAAGGTAATTTATTTGATCCACAATTAGGAACTATCGATTTAAAAAATCGTAATATAAAATTTATAGGTGATCCAAATAAAAGAATAGAAGAAGATTACTTAAGAATAATTCGTTTTATTAGATTTTCTATAGAATATGAAAGTGAAGCAGAGAGTAGTACCTTGGAGGCCATTAAATTAAATTTAAATGGAGTTAGAAAAATTTCAAAAGAACGAATTTTAAATGAGTTAATAAAGATATTAAAAAATGAAAATTTTATAAATATTATTAACAAAAAAAATTTAAAAGAGGTTTTTTTACTTATATTTCCTGAATTTAAATATTTTGAAAGATTAAATTATCTAAAGAAACTTCAAAATAGATTAAACTTAAACTACAAAATCATTTTAAGTATTTTACTAATAGATGGAAAAGACAACCATGAGTATTTTGCCCATAAATATAACATTTCTAATGATCTAAGACAATTTTTAAAATATACTTCTGATAATTATAAAACAATGCTTGAAAATAAAAATTTTTTTAAAAATGATCTTAAAAAAAATATTTACCTTATTGGAAAAGAAAATTTAAAAATATTAAATTTTTTAAAATTTTCTGAAAACAAAAAAAATAAATTGGATGAATATTTAAATATTTTTCAAAGAATACAAAGTTTAAATATACCGAAATTCACAATTGATGGTAGTTACCTTAAAAAACATGGCATGAATGAAGGTTTACTAATGGGAAAAACTTTAAAAATATTAGAGAAAGAGTGGCTTAAAAATGATTTTAAAATTTCTAGAGAAAAAATATTAGAAATTATTAAAAAGCAATTAAGTTAAATATATTTAACATCTGTTATTTCTAGATTTCTTTCACCTGATGGCGTTGTTACACTTACTAAATCATCTTTATTTTTACCAATCAGAGCTTTGCCTATTGGACTTTTATAAAATATTAAATTTTTAGAAATATCAGCTTCATCTTGACCAACGATCCTATACATAATTTGTTTGTTAGTATCCAAATCTTTTACTTTTACAGTTGAGCCAAATATAACTTTTCCATTGTTATCTATTTTTGTCACATCAATTACATTAGCTCTAGCTATAAGATCATTTATTACTAGCACTCTTCCTTCAACTAAACCTTGCTGTTCTTTTGCAGCATGGTATTCTGCATTTTCTTTTAAATCACCGTGAGATCTTGCTTCAGCTATAGCTGCAACTATTTTCGGTCTTTGAACATTTTTTAAATTTTCTAATTCAGATTTTAAATTTTCTAAACCTTTAATTGTAATAGGTTCCTTGTCCATAATTTATTTCCATTTTGCTTCTGGGGGTAACGACATAAGAATAGAGTCAGTATTTCCACCAGAATTTAATCCAAACTTTGTACCCCTATCATACAAAAGATTAAATTCAATATATCGCCCTCTTTTAAGTAACTGTTTTTCTTTATCATTTTTATTCCACTTAAGATTTTTTTTCCTATTGATAACTTTTTTTGATATTTCTATAAATGCTAAACCTAGCTCTCTTACAAACTTAAAATTCTGCGTCCAATTCTTTGTCTCGTAATCAAAGAATATACCACCAATTCCTCTAGGTTCATTCCTGTGAGGTAAAAAAAAATATCTGTCACACCAATTTTTGTATTTTTTATAGTTTTTTTTATTTACGATACAAATTTTTCTTAATTCATTATGGACTAAAGTTTTTTCTTTTAGATCAATTTGGCTAGGAGTGACGTCCATTCCTCCTCCGAACCATTCTTTCGATGTTACAATAAAACGCGTATTAAAATGAATTGCTGGTATTTTTGGATTTTTCATATGAGCTACAATCGAAATTCCTGAGGCCCAATATTTACCATCTTTACTAGCTCCTAAAATATTGGATCTAAACTCTTTTTTAAATTTTCCTGAAACTGTAGACTTATTTACACCTACTTTGTCAAAAATTTTACCGTTTTTAAGAAGAAAAGAAGTTCCTCCGCCCTCACCTTTAATTTTTTTCACCCACTTCCTTTTTAAAAATTTTTTTTTATTTTTTTCTAATAATTCAAATTCTCTACAGATTTGGTTTTGTAAGTAAGAAAACCATCTATCTGCCATTTTTTTTTTAAAGTCTATATTATTCATTTAATTGAAAAATTATTTTGTCTTAAAGCTTCAGAAGTAACAATTGCAACAGTCATAGCAACATTAAGAGATCTGGTTTTTTTATTTAAAGGGACTCTAATCTTATTTTTTATTGTTTTATGTAAATTTTCTGGAACGCCAGCGCTTTCTCTTCCAAATAGAAGTATATCGTTTTGTTTATAATTTAATTTATGATATTCTTTTTTCGCTTTCGTAGTCACGAGAATTATTCTACTTTTACTATTTTTTTTTAAAAAAATATCAAAATCATTATATCTATGAATATTACTAAACTGAATATAATCCATTACTACTTTTTTAAATCTAGCATCATTTAAATTAAATCCGCAAGGTTCAATAATATGTACTTTAAAACTAAAGCAAGCGCTTAATCTAATAATAGCTGCTGTATTTTGAGGAATGTCAGGTTTATAAAGCGCTATGTGCATTATTATTGCCTAATTTACTTAATTTATGTGTCATTCTGACCCTAGAAAAATCTTAATTTTGGTTTATTTAAACTATAAACATTATAAACACTTACTTAAATGAGCAAAGAAGAAAAAAAAGTAAATCGAAGAGATTTTTTATTTACCGCAAGCTATACCGTAGGGGCAGTAGGTTTGGGAGCAGTAGTATGGCCTTTAATAGACCAAATGAATCCAGACAAAGCTCAGCAAGCTCTTGCGACAACAGAAGTTGATATTAGTCAAGTTGAACCTGGTAAGTCAATCACTGTTTTGTGGAGAGGAAAACCAGTTTTTTTAAAAAGAAGAACTCCTGAAGAAATTGTAGAGGCAAGGGCAGTAAAAATGGACGATTTGCCAGATCCTCAAAAGGATGAAGATAGAGTAAAAGAAGGAAAAGACGAATGGTTAGTAATGTTAGGAGTTTGTACTCATCTAGGATGCGTGCCATTAAAGAATAAAGGAGATTATAAAGGTTGGTTTTGTCCTTGTCATGGTTCACATTATGATGTTTCAGGCAGAATAAGAAAAGGTCCTGCCCCAAAAAATATGGAAATACCTAAATTTGAATTTGTAGATAATAATACTATTAAAATTGGATAAAAAATGAGTGATCACGAATACACACCAAAATCAAGAGCAGGTAAATGGTTAAATGATAGATTACCTTTACTTACACTTGGAAATCATCTTACAGATTACCCGACACCAAAAAATTTAAATTATTGGTGGACATTTGGAGGAATACTAACTTTTTGTTTAATCACTCAAATTATCACAGGTATTGTTTTAGCAATGCATTACGTTGCTCATGCTGATTTAGCTTTTGCTAGCGTTGAACATATAATGAGAAATGTTAATTACGGTTGGTTGATTAGATATATCCATAGTAACGGTGCTTCAATGTTTTTTTTAGCAGTATATATTCATATTTTTAGATCTCTATTTTATGGATCCTATAAGTCACCGAGAGAAGTGATTTGGATTATAGGTTTGATGATTTATCTTTTGATGATGGCAGCAGCATTCATGGGCTATGTTTTACCTTGGGGACAGATGAGTTTTTGGGGCGCCACTGTTATCACGAATTTATTTAGCGCAATACCTTTAGTAGGAGAAAGTATTACTACTTGGTTGTGGGGTGCTTATTCTGTAGACAACCCAACTTTAAACAGATTTTTTAGCTTACATTATCTAATACCTTTCCTTATTTTAGGTCTCGTGGTCCTACATATTTGGGCTTTACATGTTCCTGGAAATAATAATCCAGTAGGAATAGATATTAAAAAACCATCAAAAGACACTGTACCTTTTCATCCATATATAACTATAAAAGATGCATTTGCATTATTAATGTTTATGATAGTGTTTGCTGGATTTGTTTTTTTTACCCCAAACGTGTTAGGACACTCTGATAACTATATTCCTGCTAATCCTCTAGTAACACCAGCTCATATAGTTCCAGAATGGTACCTGTTACCTTTTTATGCAATCTTAAGATCAGTCCCAGATAAACTTGGAGGAGTGATTTTAATGTTCGGTGCAATATTTATTTTATTTGTCTTGCCTTGGCTTGATACCTCAAAAGTTAGATCAGCAGTATTTAGACCAATATACAGACAATTTTATTGGATATTTGTGATTGACGTTTTATTGCTAGGATACATGGGAGCTATGCCAGCTGAAGGAATTTATCTAGTATTAGCGAGAGTAGGAACAATCTATTATTTTTTGCATTTTATTGTTGTATTGCCAGTTGTCGGTTTATTAGAAAAAACAGATCCCATACCAATGAGTATTTCTGAGCCAGTTTTATCAGGAGTAGCAGAACCGTCTCTTGCAAAGAAAGACAATGCAAAAATTTAAACTCATAAAGATATTTGCAATTATATTAATATTTATTAATTCGAACCTCTTACATGGTGCTGAACAAAATGATCCCATAAAAGTAAAATGGAGTTTCAAAGGTTTAACTGGAAAATTTGATAGAGCGTCGTTGCAAAGAGGCTTTCAAGTTTATAAAGAAGTATGTTCATCCTGTCACTCTATGCAATATCTAAGTTATAGAAATCTAGGAGAATCTGGTGGGCCTGAGTTTACAGAAGAAGAGGTTAAGGCTATTGCAGCAAGCATAGAAATTGACGATGGGCCAGATAGCCAAGGGGAAATGTTTACAAGACCAGGTAGACCTTCTGATAAGTTTAAAAGTCCATACCCTAATGTAAATGCATCAATTGCAGCTAATGGAGGCGCTTATCCTCCAGATATGTCAGTTCTTGTAAAAGCAAGACCAGGAGGTTCCAACTATATTTATTCTGTACTAGTAGGATATGAAGAACCTCCGTCTGGAATTGTTTTAGATGATGGGGTTTATTATAACAAATATATGATAGGCAACAAAATTAAAATGTCTTCACCTCTATCAGATGGAATTGTAGAGTATTCAGATGGCACCGAAGCCTCTGTAGATCAAATGGCTAAAGATGTAACAACTTTCTTATCTTGGGCGGCAGAACCAGAACTAGAGGAGAGACATCGAACCGGAGTAAAAGTTATTATTTATTTGGTTCTATTAACTGTTTTAGTCTATTTAAGTATGAAAAAAATTTGGTCAAGGATTGACTCTGAAGTATAAAACATCTCCGTCTTTTACAATATAATCTTTTCCTTCAATCCTTAATTTTCCGTTTTCCTTACACTTTTCAGCGCTACCAAATTTAATAAAGTCATCGCATGTTACAGCCTCTGCTCTAATAAAATTTTTTTCAAAATCTGTATGAATAACTTTAGCAGCCTTAGGTGCCGTAGTATTTTTTTTTATAGTCCATGCTCTACTTTCCTCTGGCCCAGATGTGAAAAAGGTATCTAAATTTAAAAGATCATAACCTTCTTTAATTAATTGGTTTAAACCTGTTTTATTTAGTCCAATTTCTTTCATAAATGTCTCCCTTTCACTTTTTTCTAATCCCATTATTTGATCTTCTATATCCGCACATATTGTGACAATTTTATCTTCAGAGTATTTTGATTTGACTTCTTTTGTGTATTTATTTCCTTCAGATAAACTTGCTTCATCAACATTACAAACAATAATTTTTGGTTTCAGAGATAATAATCCTAGTTTAGACAAAAACCCATTCTCTGTTTCATCAGTTACTTTTATATCTTCTCCTTTGTTTAATAATTCTATTTTGTTTTGAAGTATCTTTATTTCCTTTTCATCAAGAATTTTTTTTTTACCTTTTTCAAGCTTTTTCTGTATTAAATCTATATCTGAAAGAATTATTTCTGTTTTGATTGTATCTAAGTCACTTAAGGGATTTATTTTCGAATTAACATGAGTTATTTTTTCTGACTCAAAGCATCGCACTAAGTGAATAATTGCGTCTACTTCTCTTATATGTGAAAGAAACTGGTTACCCAAACCTTCTCCTTTTGAAGCACCCTTTACTAACCCAGCAATATCTACAAATGTAATGTGAGTGTAAATTTTTTTTTTGATTTTGATAAATCTGACAGTTGATCTAATCTTTTATCAACTACGTCAACTATTCCAATATTAGGGTCGATTGTACAGAAGGGAAAATTTGCCGCCTCAGCATTTTTTGAAGCAGTTAAAGCGTTGAACAGAGTAGACTTCCCAACATTTGGAAGGCCTACTATTCCGCATTTAAATCCCATTAAGATTTTGATTTACCTTGCTTGAAAATAAATCCATTTTCTTATCAATTAATGTTGGTATAAGTTTTACAATACTCTCTGTTATCTCATTAATTTTATCTTCTTCATCTTCTTTAAAATCCTCTAAAACATGACTATTAACTTTTCTTTTTGATTTTGGGTGTCCAATGCCAATTCTCACTCTTGAATAATCCTTTCCAATAAACTTATCAATTGACTCGATTCCATTATGTCCAGCGCTGCTTCCACCAAATTTTGCTTTTATCTTTCCAAAATCAATATCCATGTCATCATGAAAAACAAATACGTCTTTCGCATCAATCTTAAAATAATCAATCAATTCTTTTATAGCTGTTCCGGAATTATTCATAAAAGTAAGAGGTTTGATAGCATATATTTTTTTAGACTCTATGTTGCCAGTAGTAAGAAGTCCTTTAAATTTTGGTTTTTGTTTTGACAATTTAAAATGCGTATTAATCGCGTCAATAATTTTAAATCCAATGTTGTGCCTGTTATTAACACTATTAGAACCTGGATTTCCTAATCCAACAAGTAAAAGCATATTAATTATTTTTTTTCTGTAGGTTTTTTTTCAGCTGGTTTTTTTTCTTCAGTTTTTTTATTTCCAACTGCTGTTTCTTTTCCTTTTTCATCTTTTTTAGACGGATCACCTTCTTTTGCTGCTGCTTCAACACCTTCAGCGGTAGCTTCTCCCTCTGCTGCCACAGCAGTTTCCTCTGCAGGTTTTTCTGGTTCTTTAATTATTGTTGGTGCTGCAACTGTTGCTATAACAAAATCTCTATCTGTAATTGTCGGCACAATTTTTTCAGGTAGTTTTACTGAAGATATCTTTATACTTGTTCCTATATCTGTTCCTGTTAAATCAATTGTAATATCATTTGGTATACTTTCAGCAGGACACTTTAGCTCCACCTGTCTTCTTACAATGTTAAGGACGCCACCTCTTTTTAAACCCGGGGACTCAGGTTGATTTATAAATTTTACAGGAATTTCTAGGATAATTTTTTTACCAGATACCACTCTCATAAAATCGATATGTATCGGTTCATCCGAGACAACATGATAAGCAACTTCTCGAGGTAAAACCTTTTCTTTTTTTCCTTCTATTTCTAATTCTAGGACTTTAGATAAAAAATTATCAGCATTAATAATATCTCTTACCGCTTTTTTTTCTATTGAGATTTTTTGATTTGGATCTTTGCCTCCATACAGTATAGCTGGAATTAAACCATCCTTTCTCAACTTGTTAGTTGATCCCGATGAGGTATTCTCTCTTTTTAATGCTTTTAAATTACTCATTTAATTTTTTATAGAAAAAGCTATATAACTCAACTGATTTAATAAAACAAGTGCTAATTGAATAAATCTGAAACGGAGTTGGAATTTGATATTCTTTTTATCGCTTCAGACATTAAAGAAGAGATAGACAATACCTCTATTTTGTTGTGATTTTTAATTTTCAAAGAATTATCAATCGTGTCAGTTATTATCAATTTTTTTATTTTTGAATTTTTAATTTTTTTTACAGCATCTCCACTTAAAACAGCATGGGTAATAAAAACATAGACTTCATTTGCTCCACTTTTTTTTAGAGCATCAACAGCATTAACAATAGTTCCACCACTATCAATTATATCGTCCACAATAATACATGTTTTATTTTTTACATCTCCAATTATATTCATCACTTGGGATTTTCCTGGTGCAGGTCTTCTTTTATCAATAATTGCTAAGTCAGCTTTTATCCTTGTGGCTAAACCTCTAGTGCGTTGAACTCCACCAACATCTGGAGAAACGCAAATTAATTTTTTACTATTTAATCTTTTTTTTATATATTTTGCAAAAAGGGGGGTCGTAAACAAGTTATCTACCGGCATATCAAAAAATCCTTGGATTTGCCCAGCGTGTAAATCAACTGTAACAACTCTGCTTGCTCCAGCATTAGTAATAAGATTAGCCACTACTTTAGCTGAGATAGATGTTCTTGGAGCAACTTTTCTGTCTTGTCTTGCATATCCAAAATATGGAATCACTGCAGTTATGTTTTTAGCTGATGATCTTTTTAATGCATCAATTACAAGTAAAAGTTCCATAAGATTATCATTGGCAGGATTTGAAGTAGATTGAATCACAAAAACGCTATTGCCTCTTATGTTTTCATTTATTTCTATATAAATTTCTCCATCAGCAAATCTTCTAATATTAGTATTGACTAATTTTAATTTCAATTTTTTTGATATATCCTTACTTAATTTAAGGTTGCTAGTTCCAGATAAAATTTTCATGAGAATAACTATTTATACATTTATTTTTATATGTTTTCAAACCAAATCCAATTTAAGTTATTTGATAACATTGATGTTGTTGAAGGTTTATTAGTTAAAGAGCTTTAACAATATTAAATATAATGTTTAATTTTGGCTAAAGTTTGTCAAACAAATTACAGAGATACACCTTCCATAATCATTTTCACCATATATCTTAGACCTGCGATAGCTAAAAAAACTATTTTTTTCTTTAACAGTATCATGATTGACATGATCTGTCTTAACATTAAGGTTATTTAACTTATCAGCTACATACCTTCTCAGATTAAATAATCTTTTAATTTTATTTTTTTTTGAAAAATAAATAGAATTTTTTTTTGATTTAGATAAAAATTTTTTATAAAATTTATGGTCAACTTCGTAGCTTTTACTTCCGATACAAGGACCTATACTGGCAAAAATTCTATTATTTAAATTTAATTTTCTAAACTTTTTGATTGTATTTTCTACAATACCAGATAACGCTCCTTTCCATCCAGCGTGTATACATCCTATAACTTGATTCTTAAAATCATATAGAATTATTGGAACACAATCCGCTGTAACGACCCCTAATGCGTAACCCTGCATGCTTGTGATCATCGCGTCTGAATTAATTCGTTTAGAATTCTTATTTAGCTTGTTTATTATAATAACTTTATTGCTATGTGTTTGATGCATTAGTTTAAGTTTGTCTACTTTTACTCCTATTTTTTTTGATACTAATTTTAAATTTTTGATGATATTACTTTTTTTATCTTTTGATCCTTTGCCGCAATTTAAACTTTTATAAAGACCCCTTGAAAAACCACCTCTTCTAGAAAAAAAACAATGATTTATTTCATTTACTCTGCTTAGTCTTTTTGAGTAATACATTATTTAAACCCTAAAAAATTAGATTTATTACTTTTATAAGCAAATATAACTTTGAAAAGATTTCCCATTAATCTTTTATGCAGAAGCCTATAAAGTGTTAAGGACATGTAGTTTTGTTGAGCAAATGTCATTCTACTTTTTAAAATTTTTGCTCTTTCCATGATTCCCATTTTTTCTAAAAAAAATTTTTGTGAAACAATTTTTTTTAATTTTAAATTCTTTTTAAGAAAATATTCTTTTAAAAGATTAAAATTTACCAGAGATGTTATGTCAATTTTACCTAAATTTTTGTATATTTGATCCATGTCAACTTTTTTATTCTTCATAATTGCTTGCAATGTATTTTTGTCAGAGCTCTTCAAATATCCATAGTCAATAAGTAAAATTCCTCCAGAGTGAATTGATATTTTTTGAACCATTTTATCTAATTCTTTAAAACCCAGTTTTGGGTATTCAATAAATCTAAGCTTATTTAAAGATTTAAAAGATCTAATTTTGATAACGTCACTAATAAAAGCTTTTTTATAAATTTCTCTAAAATTATTTTTTTTTATTAAAAAATATCTTTCTTTATATTCTTCTTTTTTAAAAATAAATTGTTTGATTGGTATAGCATCAAAAAACTCATTACCGAAAAAAATAATAGGACCGGTTTTAATAGAATTGAAATTTTTGATCCAGGATACTCTTTTATCATCTATTTTATTTTTTTGAGTTTTTATTAATAATCTACTTTTTTCGTACATAAAAATTTTAATAGCTTTATTAAATTCTGGAAATTTTTGGAAAGTCCGCAATAATATTTTTGCTAGACTTCCGTCTCCAGGACCAAGTTCAACAAGATTAAATTTTTTAGGTTTACCTAGTTTTTCCCAAGCAGAAACAATCCAAATACCAATTATCTCTGAAAATAAATTTGATATTGTTGGAGAAGTAACAAAATCTCCTTGTTTTCCAAATGGAATTTGTTTTGAATAGTAACCTATATTAGGTTTGTATAAAACTTTTTCAAAAAANTCATCNATTGGAATNAGTTTATCTATCTTTAAATCAAATTTTTTAAAATTAGTTTTCATTTTTTTCTTTTTACAAAAATAATTATACCTGACGCAATCATTATTAAACTTAACATTGTCCCCATGCTAAAATAATTTAATATGTATCCAATTTGTAAATCTGGTTCTCTAAAAAATTCAGAAAATATTCTAAAAATTCCGTATAAAATTAAAAACATATAAGAGCACGAACCAATTTTATAATTTTTTTGTAAAATAATTAAATTCATTATAAAGAACAATAATAATCCTTCTAATAATGCTTCATAAAGTTGAGAAGGATGTCTTGCCANATCACCAAATTTTGGAAAAATAACTCCCCAAAAAACACTTGTAGCCTTACCCACNAGTTCACCATTTATAAAATTAGCTATACGTCCTAAAAAGATTCCAATTGGGGATACACAGGCGATAATATCTAATAAAAAAAATACAGATATTTTATTTTTATTGGCAAAAAGATAAACTCCAAAAATGATACCTAGCAAACCTCCATGGAAAGACATTCCTCCTTCCCAAATTTTAAAAATATCTAACGGATTTGAAAGATAATAACTTAAATTATAAAATAAAATATATCCAATTCTTCCNCCAGCCAATAAAGAAATTATCAAATATGTAATTAAATTATCAAAAACCTCTATATCAAATTTTAATTTTAAATCTTCATTTTTTAATAATATAATTTTTTTCCCTACCCACCATCCAATTAAAATTCCAAATATATAGGCTAATGAGTACCATCTGATAGATAAGAACCCAAAATTAAATAAAATCGGGTCTAAATTGTGAGTATACATAATTTCTTATAACATATTTGAAATTAACATTTCTATCAAATAAGATTACTTATGAGTAATTCTGAAAAATTTTTAAAGACTTTATCAAGTTTATTAGAAAACGGGATTCTAACTTCTAAAGATCTTCAAAAGGAAATATCTAACGATTTCAAATTTAAAAAAGATAAATTGATAAATAAATTAGAGCTTGTTTCAAGACAAGAATTTGAGGTTTTAAAAAGAATTGTAGAAAAACAAGGCTTAATAATAAAAAAGTTATCAAAAAAAAAAAAAAACTAAAAAGGNAAAGAAATCTTAACTTGAAGCCCTTTGTACTTGCTTTTTCCTAACTGAATATTTCCCCCATGAGAATTTACGATATCTTCAACCACCGCTAATCCTAAACCTATCCCTGATTTATTTAAGCTTCTACTTTTATCCAATCTAAAAAATGGTTTAAAAACATTTTTATATTGATCCTCCGGTATGCCTGGTCCATCATCTTCAATATTAATAGTGACTCTATTAAGACCTTTATTTACTTCTAAGTTAACTTTTTTGCCATACGTTAAACCATTTTGAATAACATTTTCAAAACACCTTTTTAGCGAAGAATATCTTCCCTTAAGAGTAATTTCTTCAGGCACATGAATAGTCAAGTTATCGTTTTCTAAATTTTTTTTAATGTTNCTAAACATTTCTGNAAGACTGATTAAACTTGTATCTTCATGTGATTGTGTTTTTGCAAATTGTAAGTAATCATTAAGCATTCTTTCCATCTCATTGATATCCTTTGACATCTTTTCAGAAATGTCTTTTTGCTTCAACATAGCTAATTGTAATTTAAGTCTAGTTAAAGGAGTTCTTAAATCATGGCTTATTCCCGACAGCATTTCAGATCTTTGATTTAAATGTCGATTAATTCTTTTTGCCATTCTATCAAATTCATATGCAGCTTTTCTTATTTCAGAAGCTCCGGAAGGTCTAAAATCATTTACATAATCTCCTTTACCAAATCTTTCAGCTGCTTTGGCAAGTCTGACTAAAGGCTTTGTTTGATTTTTTAAAAATACTACCGCTATTAAAATTAATAATATCGAGGGCAGGGTTGTCCATAAAACAAATAATCTTATAGAAGAAGCTGATACCATCTCTTTAGGAACTAAAAATTCAATTATTTCATTCTCAGATTTAATCTTAATTTCTACTGCATTTTTGAAATTAGAAGTGCTAAACCAATAATTATTATTTCCAAATGCTGATTTTAATTCTCTTCTTAAAGATCTATCCATGGGACTAAATTTNCNNTCNCCACTTNTANNACGGNAAANNNTCNTNANTAATACCNATNTCAAAATTAAAATTATTTTTNTAACTATCTGTNAAGAAATCTAAATTATCTTTATCATTTTGGTAAACATCTTGAATTGTTTTCAATTGCGTAACAAGAGACCGTGTAATATTTTTATTTGCTTTTATCCAAATGCTATCAAAAAAAACAATTGTGATTATCACTTGTAATATAATAGTTGGTGCAGCAACAATAATTAAAGCTCTATAAAATAATCTTTTGGGTAAAACGATTTTTAAAAATTTATTCAATCCATAAAACATAACCTGACCCCCTAATCGTTTGTAAATATTTTGGATTTTTCGGATTATTTTCTATTTTTTGCCTTAACCTTGTAATCATCACATCTATAGATCTTTCTTGAATTATACCAGATATTTTACCTATTTCTTCACGGGCGTAAGTTGTACCTGGGTTTGCAAGCATTTCAATTAAAATTTTTTTTTCTGACATATTGATTTTTTTAGTTTTATTATCAAGATTGATAGTCATTTTATTCAAGTCAATTATCGCTTCACCAACAAAATATTTTTGATTTAAATCAATTTTTTTATTTCTATCAATCAAGTTTTTAATTCTTAATAAAAGTTCTTTTGGTTCAAAAGGTTTGCCTAAGTAGTCATCAGCACCAATTTCTAAACCTTTTATTCTATTTTCAACCTCTCCTTTTGCTGTAAGAAGAATTATAGGTACTTTTATTTTTTTTTTTATATCTTTAATAAAATCATATCCACTTTGACCAGGCATCATTACATCTAAAACAATTAAATCAAATTTAAACTGAGATAATTTAATTTTTGCATTTTCCGCACTATCTGAAGTAGATACGATAAAATCTTTCTCACTCAAGTATTCCTTTAATAAATCTCTTATTCTATTATCGTCGTCAACAATTAAAATATGTAATTTATTATTTTCCATCTATAATTTTCTTTAGTACCTCTTTAAATTTGATAACAGAGTCAGAACTTGAATTTTTTAGTGCATTAAATATTCTTTTTCTTTGCGAATTGTAAACTGCATCAAAAAATATTTTTCCTTCTTTATCTAAAAATAAATTTTTTTTTCTAGTGTCGCCTTGATCTTTTATTTGTTTGATCATTTTTGATTTAATTAGATCTCTTAATACCCTATTTAGGCTTTGCTTTGTGACTTTTAGCTTAAACATCAATTCTCCTAAACTAATCCCCGGATATCTCTCTATAAGATTTAAAGATCTAAGATGTGCTTGACCGAAATATTTCTTAGATAGAATATGTTTTGGATCTGTGAAAGTTTCTCTATAAGCATAAAAAAGAAGTTGGATGAAATCTTTTATTTGCTCATCTTTTAAATATAATAATTCTTTCATAATGGTAAGTTATATTGACTTATCTTAATAAGAAATATACTTTTTTGATATTAAAAAATCTATATATTTACTTCTAAATGGAAAGCATACCTTACGATAAAAGATCTGGAAAAATTTGGTTTAACGGTAAAACCGTTGATTGGGGAGATGCAAATATACATGTGTTAAATCATGGCTTACATTACGCTAGTTGTGTTTTTGAGGGAGAAAGAGTTTATGATGGAGAAATTTTTAAATTGGAGGAGCATACAGCAAGACTATTTTACTCTGCAAAAAGAATGGGCATAGAAGTTCCTTATAATCAGAAACAAATTAATGATGCATGTAAGCAAATAATAAATATTCAAAATGTTAAGAATGGTTATGTAAGACCTCTAATATGGAGAGGTAGCGAAATGATGGCTATCTCTGCGCAAAAAAATAAAATTCATGTCGCTATTGCTACATGGGAATGGGGCTCATACTTTGATCCAAAATTAAAACTAAAAGGTATCAAATTAAATATTTCTTCCTGGAGACGACCTAATCCAAATTCGATTCCTTGGGATACTAAGGCAGCAGGTTTATATATGATATGCACTCTTTCAAAGCATGAGGCTGAAAGCAAAGGTTTCACAGATTCTTTGATGTTAGATCATGAAGGAAATATCGCAGAGGCAACTGGAGCAAATATATTTTTTAAAACTTCAAATGGGGAACTACATACACCAACACCAGACTCTTTCTTGGATGGGATTACTAGAAGAGAGGTTATTAAAATTGCAAAAAGTAAAGGAATTAAAATTTTCGAAAGAAAAATAAAACCTGAGGAAATGAATAATTTTGTTGGTTGTTTTCTTACTGGCACTGCCGCTGAGATTACTCCAGTATCTCAAATTGAAAATTATGAATTTAAAATTTGTAATATTATATCTGATTTAAATGACAGTTATCAAAATTTAGTTAGAAAAAAATCTGCTGCTTAACGTTTTTTTGCAATTATTAGACACGACCAGGCAAAGACCTTGAATAATTTAAATTTAAATAAAAATTGATCTGTATAAGCTAAAAACTTAAATAATTTTGAATTAGCTGGAGACCCGTAAAAAGGAAGAAAAATTAAAGTTAAAAATCCATAATACTTTACATTCGTTTCAAATTTACTATCCAAATTCTTAAAATCTTTCTTTAATAATGGATGCTCATCTTTTGATCTGGATTTAGGTGTAAATTTTCTATAAAGATTAATTAAAGGATTTGTGCCTAAGGGCTCGATGAAAACTAAATTTCCCTCTGGTTTTAAAATTCTATGAATCTCATTCAAACATTTATCTAATTGTAAATGATGAAGTATCCCTGTTCCATAAACAATATCAAAGCTGTTTTTTTCAAATTGAGTATTCTCACAGTTATCTACAGAATACTCTGCTTCAAGTTTCAATTCCATAGCGTTTTTTTTTGCTTTTTCAATTGAAACCTCTGAAATGTCTATACCAAAAATTTTTTTTGGGGCAAACTTTGCAATTTTTTCAACAAATGTGCCAATACCACACCCATAATCTAAAATCTTTGAGTCTTTGGCATTATTTTTTAAATACTCAAAAAAATCTCTATTTGCATTAAAAATTGCTTTGTAAAATATATTTTCAAATCTACCTTTTTCTTTAGATTGGAGTTTATTATGAAAATCTTTCTCTCTTATGTTGATTTCAGTTAATCCCATTAAATATCTTTGTTATCCTCATTTATAGCATGGTCTATCCCTTTTCTTAAGTAATCATATCCTGTATATAAAGTTAGAAAAGCAGATAACCATAAAAGTACTATTCCGATAGTTTGAGCGTTATAATCTTGAAAATTAATTAACTTATTTCCACTTTCTCCAGTCAATAATAGTGCTATAGAAAGCATTTGTAAGAAAGTTTTTAGTTTAGCTAGACTGGTTACTTCCATAGATACTTTGCCTTTAGCCAAAAATTCCCTAAGGCCGGAAACAAGTATTTCTCTTGTTAGAATAATAATTGCTGCTATTACCTCGTAATTTTTAATTGTTCCATTCATTACTAATAAAATTAAAGCAGCAGCAACTATTATTTTATCTGCTATTGGATCAAGCAATTCCCCAAGTTTAGACTCTTCTTTAAAGAGCCTAGCCAAAAGACCATCCAAATAATCAGTAAAGCTGGCTAAAACGAAAAGAAAAAAAGGAATTAAATCTCCAAAAAAACCTGGGATGAAAAAAGTTAAAACAAATATCGGTACAATTATTATTCTTCCAATTGTTAGTATATTAGGTATTTTCATTTTATTCGTGGAAATAATTATATATTTTCTTTGCAATACTGTCTTCTATTCCTTCTACAGATTTTAAATCATCAAAACTTGCTGATTCTACTGCCCTAGCAGAACCAAAATGATTTAACAGGGCTCTTTTTCTTTGACGACCAATTCCTTGAATTTGGTCAAGTAAAGATTTACTTAAATTTTTCTTTCTTTTTGCTCTGTGAGTACTAATAGCAAATCTATGCGCTTCATCTCTTAATCTTTGAATAAAAAATAATAAGGGGTCATTTTTGTTTAAAATAAATTCTTTATTTTCATAATATATTTTTTCTTCACCAGCGTTTCTTTTTTTACCTTTTGCTATAGCTAAAATAGGCAAATCATGTAAACCCAGTTCATTTAAAACCTCTCTAGAAACAGAGTATTGTCCTTTTCCACCATCGATCATAACTAAATCTGGTAAAGAAAGTGATCCAGATTTTTCCTTAATAGCTTTTGAAAACCTTCTAAACAAAACTTCTTTCATCATTCCATAATCATCACCTTTTATTTTGTCGTCTTTAATATTAAATTTTCTATATCTTTTTTTTACAAAACCCTCATTTCCAAAGCAAATTAAAGCCCCGATGCAGTCAGATCCTTGAATGTGGCTATTGTCATACACTTCAATTAGATCAATATTATTATTAAGTTTAAATTTTTTTGCTAAATTTTCTATCAAGTTGTTATTTGTATCTGACTGAATGAGTTTTTGAGTTAAAGCTTGTTTTGCATTTTTTTCTGCAAGTTTTGAAATATTTACTTCGTTTTTAGTTTTGGCTTTTTTTATTATAACTTGTTTGCTTTCTTTATTTGAAAAAGTTCTCTCTAATAAAGTTTTTTCGCTAACTTCATCATTAGTTATAATAAGAACTGGTATTGTTTTATTTTCATAAAACTGAGATATAAAAGAGGAAAGTATATCTTTAACTGTATCTTCTGGATCATGTTTAGGATAAAAGGCCTGATTACCCCAATTCTGTTTAGATCTAAAAAAGAAAACTTGAATACAAGTTTTACCTGTTTCTTTATATATACTTATAACATCTGCTTCATTTAAATTAGTTTGATTGATCTTTTGAGATGTTTGTATTTGTGTCAAAGCCTTTATTCTATCTCTTGCTATTGCTGCTTTTTCATAATCGAGCTCTTTGCTTGCTTTTTCCATTTCTTTAGATAGGTTTTTTTGAATTCTTCTTGATTTACCAGAAATGAAATCAATCGCATCACTTACAGTTGATGAATATTCCTTTTCCGAAATATGCCTAACACATGGAGCCGAACATCTTTTAATTTGATAAAGTATGCAAGGTCTTTCTCTATTTTTAAAAACTGTGTCATCGCAAACTCTCAATTGAAAAATCTTTTGTAATATCTTAATAGTCCAGTTCGCAGAGCCAATGGAGGCAAAAGGGCCAAAATAATATCCAGATCTTGATTTTTTTCCTCTAAGCTTTGTTAATTGAGGCCACCTATCTTTATTACCAATATAGATATAAGGAAAAGACTTATCGTCTCTCAAAAGAATATTATATCTAGGTTTATGTTTTTTTATTAAGTTTGCTTCTAAAAGCAGAGCCTCACTTTCATTATTAGTAGTAGTAGTCTCAAGATTGTGTGTTAGAGATAACATTCTTTCGGTTCTTATAGGTAAGTTAGAGTCTGTTACGTAACTTTTAAGCCTATTAGGAATATTTTTTGCTTTTCCTATATAAAGAATTTCTCCTGTAGAGCTTAACATTTTATAAACTCCAGGATTTTTAGATATCAATGGTATTTTATCTTTTATTATTTTTTTTCCTTGATCTAGACTGTCCATTATATTCTTGTTTTTATAACCTCTATACCAACAGATGTTGTTTCTTTAATTATTTCTAATTTTTCTATTTTTAATTTTATTTTCTTGATTTTTTTATTTTTAAAAATTTCATCAAATATTGATTCAGACAAATTTTCAAGTAATTCAAAGTGTGTTCTTTTAGTCAAATGTTTAACATCATTTATTACACTTTCATAATTAACAATTGTTTTAATATCGGGTTTTAAATTTGAGTCAGTAGTAATTTCAATATTAAATTTTACTTTTTGTTTTTTAAGTTTTTCAAACTGATGAATTCCAACTGATATCGATAAAATTAAATCTTTGATAATAATTTTTTTCGTATATTTAAATTTTTGTTTATTTCTAAATTTTAAAATTTTCATTCTTTTGAATTTACTATATCAGGTGTTTGCCAGGCTAGACGTTGACCGCTATCTACATTTATAATTTGGCCTGTTATATTGTTGTTATTGATTAAAAATTTTACAGCAGAACTGACATTTTTTGTATCTACTTTCTTTGCAAGTATTGTTGATTTCCATTGTTTTTTAAAATGTTTTTCCGACTGTCGTTTATTTTTCAGTGTTGGTCCAGGAGAAACAGCATTAACTCTGATTTTTGGGGCAAGTTTCATAGCTGTAGTTTTAGTTAAAGTAGCTAGACCAGATTTACTTAAAGTATAAGAAAAAAAGAATGGAGTTAACTTCTCTACTCTTTGATCAATAATATTAATAATGTTTCCGTCTTTGCCCGTAAACTTTTTTGCAAAATCTCTTGTTAAAATTGCTGGAGCTTTAAGATTAACATTTATGTGTTTAATAAAACTTTTATCTGTAAAATTAGATAAATTATCATTTTCAAAAATTGAGGCATTATTTATTAGGCAATTTAGACCTTTCATCTTGTTTTGAGAGAAAGGAATTATTTTTTGAGTTTGTTTTAAATTTTTTAAGTCAGCTTTAAAAAGATGAACAATTGAACCTAAGTTTTCTAATTCTATTTTTAGTTTTTTTGCTGCAATAAATGATTTTGAGTAATGAATTACAATTTGTGTATCGTAATCCGCAAGCTCCAAAGCTATAGCCCTACCAATTCGATTTGCTCCACCGGTAATTACTATTTTTTTGGTTTCCATTTTTTTATTGGTTTTCTTGATTTTGTTCCTGGCATTCCCATAGTTGATCTGCCTTTAGGGTATACTTTATTTTTTAGTTTGTATTGACTTATTTTTGGATTCAACGTTATTTCTAATTCGCTAGCTTCTAATTTTCTTATCTCGTCTCTAATTTTTGCAGCTTCTTCAAACTCTAAATTTGCTGCAGACTCTTTCATCTTTTTGTTTAAGCCCTTGAGGTGTTTTTTGAGGTTTCCTCCAATATTTGACTCTTTGATATTTACATAATCTTTTTCATAAACAGACTCTAAAATATCTCCTATTTCTTTCTTTATTGACTCTGCGGTTATATTGTTCTTTTTATTGTATTCTAATTGTTTTGACCTTCTCCGGTCAGTCTCCTTAATTGCTTTATCTATACTTTTAGTAACCTTATCAGCGTAAAGAATAACTTTACCGTCAATGTTTCTAGCTGCCCTTCCAATGGTCTGAACTAAAGATGTTTCAGACCTTAAAAAACCCTCCTTGTCTGCATCAAGAATACCTACTAACCCACACTCTGGAATATCTAATCCTTCTCTTAAAAGATTTATTCCTACCAAAATATCAAATACACCTAGCCTTAAGTCTCTTATGATTTCTATTCTTTCTAAAGTATCAATATCTGAATGCATATATCTGACTTTAAGACCGTTCTCGTGTAAATATTCAGTAAGATCTTCAGCCATTTTTTTTGTCAAGGTTGTAGCTAAAACTCTATATCCTTTTGAAATTACATTAGCAGCTTCATGCATTAAGTCATCCACCTGTGTTTTTGCTGGTCTTATCTCAACAGGTGGATCAATCAACCCTGTTGGTCTTATAATTTGATCGATATATTTATTATTTGTTTGTTTTAATTCCCATGGTCCTGGTGTAGCAGACACAAAAACAGTTTGAGTTCTCATCATGTCCCACTCTTCAAATTTAAGAGGTCTATTATCCATACAAGATGGAAGTCTAAAACCATATTCTGCTAAAGTACTTTTTCTAGTTCTATCTCCTTTGTACATCCCATTTAGTTGAGGAACAGTAACATGACTTTCATCAACAAATATAATTGTATTATCTGGAAAATATTCAAACAAAGTGGGAGGTGGTTCTCCTGCCTTTCTTCCAGATAAGAATCTAGAATAGTTTTCAATACCCGCACAAGTTCCTGTAGCTTCAATCATTTCTAAATCAAACTTCGTTCTTTCTCTTAATCTTTGTTCCTCTAATAATTTATTATTTGCACGATGTTTCTTTAATGTTTCTGCTAATTCAGATTTAATTTGTCTGATGGCTTGTTCCATAGTAGGTTTAGGAGTTATGTAGTGACTGTTTGCATATATTTTTATTATTGAATAGCTATTAGTTTTATCTCCTGTTAAAGGATCAAATTCTTCAATTTTTTCTAATTTATTAAAATTAAAACTTAGTCGCCAAGCCCTATCTTCTAAGTGAGATGGAAAAATTTCTAAATTTTCGCCCCTAACTCTAAAAGTTCCCCTAAAAAAATTTTGATCATTTCTTTTATATTGGAGTGTAATAAAAGTCCTTATTAATTGATCTCTTTCATAATCATTATTTTTTTTTAAAGTTATTGTCATTTTACTGTAGGCCTCTACTGAGCCAAGGCCATAAATACATGAAACACTAGCAACAATAATTACGTCATCTCTCTCCAACAAAGAACGCGTAGCAGAATGTCTCATCCTATCTATCTGTTCATTTATGGAAGCTTCTTTTTCAATATAAGTATCTGATCTAGGTACGTATGCCTCAGGAGTATAATAGTCATAATATGAAACAAAATATTCAACTGCATTATCTGGAAAAAAACTTTTAAATTCTCCGTAAAGCTGAGCCGCTAAAGTTTTATTTGGAGCTAGGACTAGCGCTGGCCGATTAGTAGCTTCTATAACTTTTGCCATTGTAAACGTTTTTCCTGAGCCAGTAACTCCCAGTAAAACTTGCTCATTTTTTTTATTTTTAATATTTTGAGTTATAGATTTAATAGCCTGAGGTTGATCACCAGCTGGTTGAAAATCACTTTTTATTTTAAATTTTATGCCACCTTCTAACTTCTTTTTTATTGAATTGTTAGTAGTCTCTAAATCTAGTATTTTTTCTTGATAAGTATTTTGCATTATGTGTTATTAATATTTTAAAAAAAACATTATAAAATTCAATGAGCATAGTTTCCAACAATTTAAAACGCATAAAACCGTCGCCTACAATGGCTGTTACCCAAAAAGCCAAGGAATTGAAGGCGTCTGGCAAGGATATAATAGGACTAGGGGCTGGAGAGCCAGATTTTGACACTCCTGACAATATTAAGCTAGCTGCTATTAAAGCTATTAAAGACGGAGACACTAAGTACACAGCAGTGGATGGGACTCCAAAACTAAAAAATGCGATAATAAAAAAATTTAAAAGAGAAAACAATTTAGATTATCAAATTGATCAAATAACTGTAGGCACAGGCGGTAAGCAAGTAATTTACAATGCCATGATGGCTACCCTCAATGAAGGGGATGAAGTTATAATTCCTGCACCTTTTTGGGTTTCTTATCCAGACATAGTTCTATTAGCTGGAGGGTCACCTATAATTTTAGAATGCAATGAAAAACAAGGGTTTAAAATAAATCCTTCTTCACTAGAAAAAGCTATAACAAAAAAAACAAAGTGGATAATATTAAATTCACCATCTAATCCTACAGGCGCATGCTATTCTGAAAATGAAATTAAGGAGATAGGAAAAGTATTAGAAAGGTATCCTCAAGTATATATTTTAAGCGATGATATTTATGAACACGTTATTTATGGAAATTTTAAATTTTTTACTATGGCCCAAATTAATAATTTAAAAGATAGAATTTTAACAATGAACGGTGTTAGCAAAGCTTATTCCATGACAGGTTGGAGAATAGGGTATGCTGCTGGTCCAAAAAATATAATTAAAGCGATAGCTAAAATACAATCTCAATCGACATCAAATCCTAGTTCAATTAGCCAAGCAGCAGCCGTTGANGCNTTAAATGGNNCNCAAGANTTTATNAAAGANAGNTCAANATCTTTTNAAGAAAGANGAGATTTTGTNGTNAACGCATTAAACGCNATTGAAGGAATTGANTGTTTAAATCCNGANGGGGCTTTTTATGTTTTCCCNAGNTGCAANGGANTAATAGGAAAAAAAGATNNCNAAGGNAAAGAAATNAAAAAAGANATTGATTTTGTTCAGTCATTACTNGAAAANAATGGNATAGCNGTNGTTCAAGGNTCTGCTTTTGGTTTAGAAGGTTTTTTTAGAATNTCTTANGCTACCTCAATGGAAAATNTAAAAAAAGCNTTNGAAAAAATNANNTCTTTTTGNAAAAGCCTAAAATAAAAATAAATAAATATTTTTANGTTTGATNNAAAATNTTTTTAGCAACTAATGTTTTTTTTATCCAAACTTTAGGAACCGATTTTATTCCTTTTAAAGCTGCAAAGTAAGCCCCGATAAAATTTACTCGAGAGCAGTTACAACCACCAGCTTTTATTGTTTTTAAAATAGCATCCTTATAACTTTTTGAATTAATTATTGAATGAATTGAACTGTTGAAAGTTCCAGGATAACTACACGCCATTCCAAGTTTTTTAACTACTACAGGATGAGATTTTTTTTTTAATTTCCTAACTTTTTCTATATCTTTCACAATACTTTTAAAATATGAATTTCTTTTATACTTTAGAGTAAATTCTCTTATAGGATTTTTACAGCCTTTAAGGGCCAAATCAATTAAATGAAATTTTGCTAACGCATATTTAAGACTAATCTTTGAAATCGTAATTATTGAAATAANCTTTTTTAAATCATTAAAGCTATAACCATATAAAAAATAAGGTAAAGCCGCACAATATCCATCGGACTCATTAACTTTTTTNCCACCAGTTAATTTTTTCTTTGNTTTAATATTTTGAACAGATTCAATNATATTTTGATGTATCCAGGGACCTTTAATTATTCCTCTCCAGTCTTTTACTTTTCTATATTTAGCTCTGAGTTTTAGATTTTTCCAATATACACTTCCGGGACCAAAGTTCTTTATAATATTCTTTTTAAATCTTTCTTCTATACTTCGATGACTTTCAATTAATGTTTTAAGCATAACTTGACCAATATCGTTATAGCCAGAAACTTTTCCAGTTTTAATATTGTAGAAAGGACTTTTATTTTTTTGTAGAAATGAAAAGTCTTTTTTTCCTTTAATATAATTTATTAGTTTTTTTTGATTATAAACCCAATGCAATGGTCTAGCTGCTGCATCAGCAACAGTCGCACCTAAAAATACATGAAGATTATTTTTCACTATTATTTATCTGATAAATGCTTTTCTGCCTCAAGCGCCGCCATACAGCCCATCCCTGCGGCAGTCACGGCTTGACGAAAAATTTTATCTTTTACATCACCGGCTGCAAATACCCCGGGTATGTTTGTTATAGTTGAGTCAGGTTTAGTAACTAAATAGCCCTCGCTATCCATTTGTAACTGGTCTTTAAACAAAGATGTAGCAGGATCATGGCCTATTGCAACAAATAAACCGTCAACTTTTAATTCAGAAGATGCGTTTTTTTTTAAATTTTTTATTTTTATAGCATTCACAATTTTAGGATCATTTTTTCCTAACACCTCCTCAACTACACTATCCCAAATAATTTCAATTTTTTTGTTAGATTTTAACTTTTCTTGAAGCAATTTCTCTGCTCTTAATTTATCTCTTCTATGTATAAGATGAACTTTGGACGCAAATTTTGTTAAAAACATTGCCTCTTCGACAGCAGCATTACCACCTCCAACTACAGCTACTTCTTTATCTTTAAAAAAAAATCCATCGCAAGTGGCGCATGCAGAAACTCCAAATCCTCTAAAGTTTTGTTCTGACTTTAAATTTAACCATCTAGCTTGAGCCCCGGTTGAAATTATTATTGAATCAGCTGTATAAACCTGCCCGCTATCGCCTTCAGCCTTAAATGGCCTTGAAGAAAGATCTACTTTGTTTATGTGATCTTGAATCATTTCAGTTCCTACCGCTTCAGCCTGACCTTTCATCTCCTCCATTAACCAAGGACCTTGAATAGCTTTTGAGTATCCAGGATAATTTTCCACGTCAGTGGTAGTTGTTAACTGTCCTCCAGGTTGTGACCCATGAACTAAAATTGGCTTCAACATAGCTCTTGCAGCATAAATAGCCGCAGTGTATCCAGCTGGTCCAGATCCAAGAATTAACACTTTTGTATGCTTAGATAGTTTATTATTCATTATGATATGTTTATATAGTAACTAATGTTGAAATTAAAAGCTCTTCTTTTAACTCAAGGAATGCACGGTATGATAAGCCAAGTTGAAGGTTTAGCAAGGGGTCTAAAGTTGAAATACAAACACCAAACTATTAAATTAAAACCTTTTTGGAACTTAATACCAGCTAAATTCACACCAATATCTGAAAATTTATTAACAGAAAAATTTGTATGTGACACTAAAATTGTCATTTCTTGTGGTCGAAAAAGTGTAGTTCCATCTATAGCTTTAAAAAGAAGATTTGGAAAAGAAATTTTTAATATTCACATACAAGATCCAAGAGTTTCCAAAAAAAATTTCGATCTAATTATAAGTCCTGAACATGATAATTTATCCGGAGAAAATGTAATCAAAACAAAAGGTGCTATTCATTACCTAACAAAAAAAGAAATAAATGAAAACTCGAAGTACCTAAGATTTAATAAAGAAAAGAAAAAAATCATTACATTTATAATCGGTGGCCCTAATAAATTTTATAACTTTTCAGAAGATCAAGTTCATTTTATTTTTAATAAGATTAAGGCCTTATTTTCTCCTGACAAATATAAAATTGTTGTAATACCATCTTATCGAACTCCTGAAATTGTAATAAAAAAAGCTTTCAATACATTTAGTTTTAATCATATTGTTATTAAAGAAATAAATAAAGAAGCATATTTAAGTGCATTAGCTATTGCCGATCAAATAATTGTAACATGCGACTCTACATCTATGATTTCAGAGGCTGCTATTACTGGAAAGCCAATATATATAGCTATGATGAAGCCAAAAAAAATAAGCAATAGATTTAGAAAATTTCACTCTGATTTCAACAAGTTAGGAATAACAAGAAATTTAAGCGAGAGTGTTGACAACTGGAGCTACGATAAGTTAGATGAGATAAATAGAATTGTCCCATTAATTAAAGAAAGAATGAAAAAAAATGGAATTATTTGAATCTTTAGAAAAAAGAACAAAATCGTTTAGTGACCCATTTAAGCATTTTGAAATCAATCAACCTTTAACAAATGAAGCGATAGATGAAATTTGCAAAACAGAAATAGCTGATCCCAGAAAACAAAAATTAAACTATGATGGAACTAGAGCTTTAGATGGAGGAGAGGGGGCTTTTCGTGCTGGCATTAAAGATGGTGGTAAAGCTAAAAAATTAAGATGTTATATTACTGAAGAGAATACAAATAAATTTCCAGAACTTTCTAAATTTATTGAAGAATTGAGGTCACCTGAAGTTTATAAAAAAATAGGATCTTTAATTGAAAGAGATTTAAGCAATTCTTTTGTCAGATTAGAAGTGATTTGTGATCGTGAGGGTTTTTGGCTTAAGCCTCACTGCGATATTAAGGAAAAATTAATGTCGTCAATTGTATTTGTTAATTTACATAAAGAGTCAGAAAACTTAGGTACAGATTTTTATGATGAAAAATTAAATAAAGTTAAAACAGTGCCTTACAAACATAATTATGGGTATTTTTTTACAAGCGGACCAAATACATGGCATGGCATGGAAAAAAAGGAGATAAAAAAAGAGAGAAGATGTATTCAGATTAATTATGTTACGTTCGAAACCGATTGGAAGGTAAAATAATTCGATCATTACAGCGCTTTCATTTACTTATAATAAAAAATTTTAGATTTAATTAAATATCTTGAAGAGAAGTGACTGTGATATTTCTGGAGTTTAAAGATTTTATACCTTCAATACATACGAGTGCAGTGGACATGTTTGTACAATAAGGTACTTTGTTAGCTAATGTTGCTCTTCTCAAGGCTACCGCATCACTCAATTGAGTTTCGCTATTTCCACCTCCAGTATTAATTACTAAAGCTATTTTTTTAGCATTAAGAATGTCAACGATATGTGGAGATCCCTGATTTACTTTGTTTATTTTTTTGCATTTAATACCATGCTTACTTATATAATTAGCTGTGCCTACTGTGCCGCACAACTCGAAATTTAACTTAACTAGTTGTTTAGCTAATTGTACCCCTTCTTCTTTATGACTATTTTTCAAAGAGATAAAAGCTAGGCCATTTTTTGGTAGAGAATTAGAAGCTGCTATTTGGCTTTTTGCGAAAGCCATTCCAAAGTTTTTATCAAATCCCATCACTTCACCTGTAGATTTCATTTCTGGCCCGAGTAAAAGATCGCTGTTTGGAAATTTATTAAATGGAAATACTGCTTCTTTTACTGCAAACATTTTTTTAGTTTTACTTTTTAAATTAAATTTAGATAATTTTTCCCCAGCCATCACTCTTGAAGCTATCTTAGCAAGAGGTAAATTTTTTGCTTTCGAAACAAATGGAACTGTTCTACTAGCTCTAGGATTAACCTCTATTACATAAATCTCGTCATTTTTAATAGCATATTGAACATTCATAAAACCTTTGACCTTGAGCGCTAAAGCTAATTTTTTTGTTTGATGTTCAATTTCCTTTATCAAAAAAGATTTAATTGATACAGGCGGCAAACTACAAGCCGAGTCACCTGAGTGAACTCCTGCTTCTTCTATATGTTGCATGATTCCTGCTACAAAAACATTTTTACCGTCAGATATTGCATCAACATCTACTTCCATTGCGTTATCAATAAATTTATCAATTAAAATTGGATTTTTATCAGCTACTTTAAATGCCTCCTTTACAAAATCTTTAAGCTGTCTTTTTTCATGAACTATTTCCATAGCTCTACCGCCAAGCACATATGACGGTCTTACCATTAAAGGTAGGCCAATCTTTTCTGCAATTCTTATTGCTTGAGGAAAAGTTTTTGCTATACCACTTTTAGCTTGTTTAAGATTTAATCTATTTAGAAGATTTCTGAATCTATCCCTGTCCTCAGCAAGGTCAATTGATGAGTATTGAGTTCCTAAAATAGGAAGTTTGTTTTCGTATAAAAATTTTGCAAGTTTAATTGGAGTTTGCCCACCAAATTGAGTAATTATTCCTTTTAAATTACCTTTAGATTGTTCTCTTTTAATAATATTAAAAACATATTCATCAATTAAAGGTTCAAAATATAATCTGTCACTAGTGTCGTAATCTGTCGAAACTGTTTCTGGATTGCAATTAATCATCACAGTTTCATATTTAGCTTCTTTAAGAGAAAAACTAGCTTGACAACAACAATAATCAAACTCTATTCCTTGGCCAATTCTGTTTGGACCTCCTCCAAGTATGATTATTTTTTTTCTGCTAGACGGATCAGCTTCACACTCTGAATTCAAATAAAAATTTCTTTGATAAGTCGAATACATGTATGGAGTAAAAGATTTAAATTCTGCGGCACATGTATCTACTTTTTTATAAACGGGCAAAACTTTTAGTGCTTCTCTTTTTCTTCTTATTATTGCTTCAGGAGTTCTTGTGAGTTCTGATAATTTTTTATCTGAAAATCCAATTGATTTGATATAATTGAATTCATTAAAATTTTTTGGAAGACCGTTTCTTTTAATTTTTAATTCGTTATCTATAATTTCTTTTATTTGATTTAAGAACCAGGGATCAATTTTACAAAGTTTGTAGATTTTATTTATATCGATTTTTTTTCTAACAGCTTCTCCTACAAGTAAAATTTTATTTGGTATGTTTTCTTTTAGTTTCTTTTCAATTTGTTTTACGCTTAAATTAAATATTTGGTCTAAACCTGAGAAACCTGTCTCAAGTGAAACCAAAGCCTTTTGTAAAGACTCTTTAAAGTTTCTACCTATCGCCATAGCCTCACCTACAGATTTCATTGATGTCCCTAAAACCGCAGCGGAAGTCGAGAATTTTTCAAAGGTAAATCTTGGAATTTTAGTTACAACGTAGTCTATAGTTGGCTCAAATGAAGCTGGTGTTACTTTTGTAATTTCATTTTTTAATTCATCTAAGGTGTAACCAACTGCTAATTTTGCTGCCACTTTAGCTATTGGAAAACCTGTCGCTTTAGATGCTAAAGCGGAGGATCTTGAAACCCTAGGATTCATTTCAATTATGACCATTCTTCCGTTTTTCGGATTAATAGCAAATTGAACATTTGATCCGCCAGTTTCTACTCCAATTTTTCTTAGACAAGCTATAGAAGCGTTTCTCATTACTTGGTATTCTTTGTCAGTTAAGGTTAGTGCAGGAGCAATCGTAACAGAGTCTCCTGTATGAATTCCCATAGGATCTAAATTCTCAATTGAACAAATAATAATACAATTGTCTTTTTTATCTCTTACAACCTCCATTTCAAATTCTTTCCAACCTTCTAAACATTCTTCCACCAAAATCTGACTTACAGGAGACTCGTGAAGCCCATTTTTTACTATTTTAAAAAAATCCTTTTTATTTTTGGCTATTCCTCCACCAAGTCCGCCAAGGGTAAAAGCTGGCCTAATTATCGCTGGCAATCCAATTTGTTTTAAAGCTTGCGCTGCTTGGTTGAAATTATATACAATTTTTGATTTCGGTAAATCCAAACCGATTGCAAGCATATTCTTTCTGAATTTTTTTCTATCTTCAGCATTTGATATTGCTTTTGAGTTTGCACCTATTAATTCAATCTTATATTTTTTTAGTATTCCTTTCATTTCAGCTTCCATTGCTAAATTTAATGCAGTTTGACCACCCATAGTTGGCAAAATAGCATCAGGCTTTTCTTTAATAAGAATTTTTTCAAGAACTTCTAGTGTGATAGGTTCGATATAAGTTTTATCAGCTATGTTAGGATCCGTCATAATTGTAGCTGGGTTAGAATTAATCAAGATTACTTTGAAACCCTCGTCTTTAAGCGCTTTACATGCTTGCGTTCCTGAGTAGTCAAATTCGCAAGCCTGTCCAATAATGATAGGACCTGCTCCAACTACTAATATTTTTTTAATATCTTTTCTTTTTGGCATTTTTTTTCATACTCACAATAAATTGTTTAAATAAATACACACTATCTTGAGGACCTGGATTAGACTCTGGGTGATATTGAACTGAAAAAACAGGTTTACTTTTTAATTGAATGCCCTCGATACTATTGTCAAAAAGGGACTGATGAGTAATCTTTATATTTTTTGGTAAATTCTTTTTTACAACTTCAAAACCATGATTTTGACTGGTTATTTCTACATTACCCTCGATTAAATTTTTAACTGGATGATTAGCTCCTCTATGACCCAGTTTCATTTTTTCTGTCTTAGCCCCAAGAGTTAATGCTAATAGTTGATGTCCTAAACAAATGCCGAAAATCGGTAAATTATTTTTAATCAATTCTTGGATTATTGATACAGCATATTTTCCAGTTGCCGCTGGATCTCCAGGTCCATTTGATAAAAATATTCCATCAGGTTTTAGCTTAAGTATACTTAATGCGTTTGTTTTACACGAAACGATTGTAACCTTACATTTGAAGTCTGAAAAATATCTTAAAATATTCTTTTTAATTCCATAATCAATAGCTACAACATGTAATAATTTCTTTTTATTTTTTAAAAAACCATCACCTTTTTTCCAAGTTTTAAGATCTTGCCATACATAATTTTTTTTAGTCGTTACTTTTTTTGCTAAATCGAGATTTTTAAGTCCACTCCACTTTTGAGTAGTTTTAAGTAGTTTTTTGATATTTATTTTTTTTTTTTTTGAAAAAAGATATTGTTCCATTTGGAGCACCTTTATCTCTAATGATATTAGTCAAACTTCTAGTATCGATTCCGGTAATTCCAACAATTTTATTTTTTTTTAACCATTCATCTAAGTGTTTTAAAGATCTGTAATTAGATGGATTAGTTATCTCAGTATTAATTATAACTCCTTTAGTCCATATCTTGTCCGACTCGTGATCCTCTTTGTTTGTGCCCACATTTCCAACATGAGGAAAAGTAAAGTTAATGATTTGATCAGCATACGAAGGGTCAGAAATTATTTCTTGGTAGCCTGTAATTGAAGTGTTAAAACATACTTCTCCAGTTGCAACGCCTTGATAGCCTAGACCAAATCCTTTATAAAATTTACCGTTCTGAAGAACTAAAATAGCAGTGGAATCGATCTTTTTAAGATTTTTTTTAGAGTTTATATTTTGACCAATCTTCTTCAAATACAACTCATAAGTTAAAGTAAAAAACTTATAAACATGATTTTGCGAAACATATGAGATAGAAATATAATCGTCAAGAAAGTTCTTTTTATTTTATATAAAATTGTGATTAAAATAAATTTTTAAAATTTATGCCTCTTAAAAAACAAATAGAAGATAAGCTAAACGAAGCCTTAAAAGCCAAAGATAAAAATACCTACCCAACACTAAGACTTATAGTCTCAGCAATGAAAGACGCAGAAATAGCAGGCCGTTCTAAAGGTCAAAAGGAGATTAAAGACTCAGATATTGTAAGTATTTTAAAAAAGATGATAAAACAGAGAAATGAGTCCTGCGAAGTTTATAAAAAAGCCGGACGAACTGAACTTCTAGAAAGCGAGACAAAAGAGATTAATGTTATTAATATCTTTTTACCTAAACAACTAAACGAAGAAGAGACAAAAAAGATTTGTGAAGAAGTAATCAATTCTGTTGGCGCCTCATCCATGAAAGATATGGGAAAAGTTATGGGAGTTTTAAAATCTAAACATGCTGACACATTGGATTTTTCAAAAGTAAGCGGAATAATTAAAGGGCTTTTAAATTAAATGAAATATCCAAAAGATTATCTCGATGAAATAAAATTAAGACTAAAAGTATCTCAAGTTGTAAGTAAAACCGTGCAACTTAAAAAAAGAGGAAAAGAATTTATAGGACTTTCGCCTTTTAAAAATGAAAAAAGTCCATCCTTTACTGTAAATGATGAAAAAGAGTTTTATCATTGTTTTAGCAGTGGAGAGCATGGAAATATTTTTGATTTTTTAATGAAAACAAAATCTATGGGATTTGGCGAAGCAGTTAAAATTTTAGCAGCAGAGGCAGGTATGCAACCTTACAGATTTTCAAACTTCGATAAGAAAAAAGATTTAAGATTCCAAACTTATAAAAATATTTATCAAGAATATTCAAATTACTTTTATAAAGAATTATTTAATCCAGATAACAAAGAAGCAATAGAATATTTGAAAAAAAGAGGTTTAGAAAAAAATATTATTGAAGAATTCAAATTAGGTTATGTACCATGGAAAAATACTTTTTACGAAGAACTATTAAAGAAATATTCAGAGGAAAATATAAATCTAACAGGTTTATATTATAAGAATGATAAAAGTGGAAAATATGTTGATAGATTTAATTCGAGAATAATTTTTCCTGTAAATAATATAGCAGGAGATACAATTGCTTTTGGAGGTAGAATTATTAGAGAGAGTAAATTAGCAAAATATATCAATTCGCCTGAAACTGAATTTTATAAAAAAGGTAATATGATTTTTAATTTAGATAAAGCAAAAGCATGTCGGGCTGATACAAAAGAAGTAATTATAGTTGAAGGTTATATGGATGTAGCAAGCATTTATTCAGCTGGAATTAAAAATGTAATTGCGAATTCAGGAACTGCATTAACTGATCGACAAATAAATTTAATTTGGAAATTTTTTTCTAATCCAATAATTTGTTTAGACGGTGATGAGAGTGGACAAAATGCTGCTTTAAGAATTGCAGAAAAACTTTTCCCACTGATTAATGAAGAAAATAAAATCTTTTTTTCTAATGTTCCAGAAGGTAATGATCCTGATGATTATATAAAACAAAATGGAAAAGACAATTTTTTATCTCTTTTAAAAGAAAAAAAAATAATCCAAACATATATATGGGACTATTATATAAACAAAATAAATCGAAATAATCCTTTTGAAATATCTAAATTTGAAAAGGAAATTAAAAAACTGTGTTATTTAATTAAAGATGAAACAGTAAAAAAATATGTTTTAGAAGATTTTTTAGATAAAATTAAAACTTTAACACCAATTCAAAGTTCAAGGCAGCCTTATAATCGATTCAAAAATTATAAAAAGAAAGAAGATTATCAACCATTAAATGAAACAAAAAATTTGTACAAAAAAAAGAGTCATTTTTCAAAAATACAAATTAAAGAATTTTCAGTTTTATTTATAATGCTTAATTATTTCGATTTAGCATCAAAAAAAATTGAAGAAATATCTGAAATAACTTTTTTATCAGAAAAAAATGAGAGTTTAAAAAGATTAATAATTTCATTGCTACTGAATGGTGATGCTAAAGAAACTATTCAATCAAAAATAAGTGTTGATTACAAAAAATTAATTGAAGAGATCCAAGAAAATTCCAGTATTCAGATTATTTTAAAAACTAAGAACAATGATGCTGTACTAGAATTATTGAATGAGTTAATAGCAGAATTAAAAGAATTAAATAATCTTAAAAAAATAGAATCTCTTGAAAAAGAATTGATCAATAACCTAGATGAAAACTCTTTCTCAGAGCTGATAAAGCTAAAAAATCAACTAAATCGGGAATAAAAAAAGATAGATTTTTACGACGTAGTGATTATATATATTCTCTAATCATACTAATGACTGATAAGATTATTACAAAATCATTTGAAAGACTTTTAGATAAAGGCAAGCATAGAGGCTTTATTACTTATGAGGAACTAGGAAAATCCTTAGGTAAAAGAAACAGCACTGTAGAAAATATTGAAAGAGCATTTCTAATAATTGTAGATGAAAAAATAACTTTAGTAGAAAAAAAATCCCAATATCAATCAAATAAGAAGAAAGAAACAACCAGCAATAACGAGGAAAAATCCTCCGATAAAAGCGATGATCCTATTCGTATGTATCTACGAGAAATGGGTGGTGTTGAACTTTTATCTAGAGAAGGTGAAATTGCTATAGCAAAAAGAATTGAAGCTGGCAAAGATGTAATGATTAACGCTTTAACTCAAAGTCCTTTAGTTGGAAAAAAAATATTTGAATGGAAAGAGCAAATTGAAACTCAACAACTTTTAGTAAGAGATATAATAGATATAGATTCAACCTATGAAGATTTTGAAGCTTTGGAAGAAGGAGATGAATTAAAAATCGAGAAAAAATTAAAGAATAAAGATGAAAATAAAAAAGAAGATGAGAATAAAAAAGAAGAGGAGACATCATCTGAGGATGATGAATTCAATGTTTCTCTAGCCAAAATGGAAGAAGAAATTAAACCCAAAATTATAAGTATTTTAGATACTTTAAATAAAAACTATGCAAAGCTTCAAAAATATCAAAAAGAGAAATTAGATTGTCTGCTTTCTTCAAAAGAATTATCAGTTTCTAAAAATAAAAATTTTAAGAAGATCCAATCTCTACTCGTAGACAATTTTAAAAATCTTCAATTGGCTCCACATATTGTTGAGGAATTGGTTCAGGCGCATTATAAGGAAAATAAAAAGATAGTTTCTTTAGAGGGTGTTCTTTTAAGACTTGCTATGGATAATAAGATTTCGAGAGAAGAATTTTTAAAATACTACATTGGAAACGAAATTAATCCAAAATTTGAAACTTTTTTAAAGGAAAATCAAACATGGAAAAGTTTTTTTAAAAAATTTAAAAAAGATTTCTCTGAAATTAGAGAACGCCTAATAGATTTTAGTAAAAAAATTGGTTTATCTGTTGGTGAGTTTAAAAAGTTAGTTAATAGAATTCAAAAGGGTGAACGAGAGTCAAGAATTGCAAAAAAAGAGATGGTAGAAGCAAATTTAAGGTTAGTAATCTCTATTGCAAAAAAATATACAAATAGAGGTCTACAATTTTTAGATTTAATTCAAGAGGGCAACATCGGTTTAATGAAAGCAGTTGATAAATTTGAATATAGAAGAGGTTACAAATTTTCTACTTATGCTACTTGGTGGATAAGACAAGCTATAACTAGGTCAATAGCTGATCAAGCTAGAACAATAAGAATTCCAGTGCATATGATTGAAACAATAAATAAAATAGTTAGAACTCAAAGACAAATCATGAGCGAGTTTGGAAGAGAGCCAACCCCCGAAGAGTTAGCTAAAAAATTAGCTATGCCATTAGAAAAAGTGAGAAAAGTTTTAAAAATTGCTAAAGAACCTGTTTCACTTGAGACTCCTGTGGGAGATGAAGAAGATAGTAGCTTAGGCGATTTTATTGAAGATAAAAATGCTCTACAACCTTTAGATACCGCTATTCAATCAAATTTAAGTGAGTCCACTACAAAAATACTAGCATCTTTGACTCCTAGGGAGGAAAGAGTTTTAAGAATGCGATTTGGAATTGGCATGAATACTGACCATACTTTAGAAGAGGTAGGTCTTCAGTTTTCAGTTACAAGAGAAAGAATTAGACAAATTGAAGCTAAAGCTCTAAGAAAACTTAAACACCCAAGCAGATCAAAACAACTTAAAAGCTTTTTAGAAAAGTAATTTAGATATTAAAGGTAATAAATTTGTCTTTCGCTTTAAAAAGAAAACTTCCTAAAATTTACAATTTTTTTAAAAAATTTGAAAAATATATTCCTGCTTCAACATATTTATTGGACAACAAAAAATATCTAGTAAATTTAAAAATTATTTCAATGTTGAGTCATTGGAAAAACTATCCAAGACTTAAAGCTGAAGCTGATACAGTATTTCATTTTTATAATGGTGGAGATTTTATAGATATTGGCGCTTACCATGGTGTATACTCTTTTCTACTAGCCCCAAAAGCAAAGCATAACGATACTTTTTTATTATGCGAACCAGATGATAGTGAAACAAAAGATTTACTAGATAATCTTAAATATTTAAAAAAATTATTTAGCAAAATTTATTTTAAAGCGTGCTTGGAACCGATAGGAAACGGCAAGAACGTAGTTAAAAACCCTACTATTTATGGGCACCCAGTTTATTCAAGCGAAAAAGAGGTATCTAATAGTGATTTAAAAAATCAAAACATCATAAAATCTGTCGCTTTAGATGAAATAGTTAAAAAATTAAATATGAATCCGGCTTTTGTAAAAATTGATGTTGAGGGAGCTGAGTATAATGTTATTGAAGGCATGAAGAATATTTTACAAAGTTCTAAGCCTATTATTATGGTTGAAAAACATCCCACTTTAATTCCACAAAATATAAGCATAAATCAAATTGATAATTTATTAATTGAAAATGGTTACAAACTTGAAAAACAAATTTTTAAGGACGAAATTGCTATTACTGAAATATGGAAAAATTTAAGTTAATTAAAAAACATAAATTTTTAAGTTTTTCTTGAAGCTTTTACAAAAGACTTGTAAAAGTAATATGTTTTGGGCCTGTAGCTCAGTTGGTTAGAGCAGTACACTCATAATGTATTGGTCCCAGGTTCGAGTCCTGGCGGGCCCACCAATATAGTTTTTTTAAATTCATAAAATCAATTTTTAACAAATTCTTTTAATTTAGATATTAAAACGTTAATATCATTATTATTAGAGTTAAGAATAGAAGCAAACTCTTCCTTTTGAGTTCTAGCTAAACTCAGACCTTCAACTATTAAATCTCTTATAAGAGGTTTTTCTGGATTTTTTGTATATATTCTCCAGTCAATTTTAATTTCAGGTTGGTCGCCACTTTCTTTTATCTTTGATTTTACGATTGTATAGTTAACACTTTTTTTATCTGAGCTTATTACTTCAAATTGATTTGATGAATAATCTGTAAGTCTAGACGTCAGGCTTTTTAAAAAATACTTTTCGAATGCCTTTTGATACTCAATTAGGATCTTTTTATCAACCGTCTTCCTTAATTCACCTAAAGTGTATAGACTGAGTGCGTTTATATCAACATTTTCTAAAGCAATAACTTCAATAAATTTACTTTTTTCTTCCTCGCTTAAATTCTTATCAGAAAGTTTACTAATAGAGTCATTAACTAATTCTGTTACAAACAGTTGTGGATTTGTACTATAAGAATTTGCACTAGATGATTTTATAAAAACTAAAAAAGAAAATAAAATAATACCAAGCTTTTTCATTATTGATTTTATTTTAATTATCTAGATTTCCCCAGTCGTCTTCATTTTCACTGGAGTTATTAATTTTATTTTGCCTATTTTGTAAATATAAACTTTTAAAAGATGCATATAAGTCTATAGAATTTTTCTCTAAACTATCAAAATTTGTTTCATTGTCAGCCCTAAAATCTATAGCTGAAGTTCCCTTGACTGATAAATAGTCTATTTGATTTCCTGATACTCCCAACAGCTCGTTTTCTCTCCAAGTTATATGAGCGAAAGGATCTATAAAAGTATCTGCAACCATTCCCACAGTATCTCTAGCTGTTGTAGGACCTAAAACTGGTAATACAAAATAACATCCTGGACCGAAACCGTATGATCCCAAAGTTTGCCCCACATCTTCTTTTTGTGATTTGAATCCTAATTTTTCTGCTGGGTTTGCCAATCCAATAATGCCAACTGTTGTATTAATCAAAAAACTTGCAGTTGCGTCACCTGCGAGTTTCAAATCTCCTTGAAGCAAATGATTTGGTATTGAAAGCAAAGTAGCTACATTTGATGTAAAGTTACTTGTTCCATTTTTTATTGGCTCTGGCAGTTTGTTGTAACCCTTAGCAATAGGCTCTATAATCGCTTCATCGAGCACCATATTAAATTTAAAAATAGCTCTGCTAGTTCCCTCAAAGCACTCGTCAGTTGCTTTTGCATCAAAAGATACAATAGTCGTACAGAATAATATTAATAATATGTATTTTTTAAAGATCATCTATTTATAAGCTATATATAGAAAAATTACGTATATGCTAGATAAATTATAAGAGATTTTAGAAGAAAATTTGTCTATAATTTGGCATCAACAAAAGCTTTAATAATGTTAAAAACTCTTTATTCACCTAATTTTTCTAGAAAAATAAGAAATAATAAAGATATTAAATTAATAGTTTTACATTATACAGGAATGCAATCCAAGATTGAATCTGTGAGACGACTAATAAGTAAAAATCATAAAGTTAGCTGTCATTATTTAATCGATCGAAGGGGTCAAATATTTCAAATGGTAGAGGACAAAAGGGTGGCTTGGCATGCAGGAAAATCTAAATGGAAAAATTTTAAAAATTTAAATGAAAATTCGATTGGCATCGAACTAGTAAATAAAGGGCACGAATATGGATATGAGTCATTTTCTAAACCTCAGATAAATGAACTAATAAAGTTATGTTCAAATTTGAAGCAAAAATATAAAATTTTAAATTCTAATATTGTAGGTCACTCTGATATAGCTCCACTAAGGAAGAGAGATCCAGGAGAAAAATTTCCTTGGAAAAAACTTCAAAAAAAGAAGCTAGGTATTTGGTACGAAATTGAAAAAAAAAAAAATCTTAACTTAAATAAAAAAAATTTAACAAACCTATTTTTTAAAAATTTGCATAAAATTGGCTACCGATACTTTAATTTATCTAAGAGACGAAGATCAGACAAGTATTTAGTAAAAGCCTTTCAAAGACGTTTTTTACAAACTAAAATTACAGGACAAATAGACTATAAAACCTACATAATTAGCCACTTTTTAGCTAATAATACCTAAAATTGACTTGATTTTAATTCTTTCAACCTATAAATACTTTTTGCCAGATAGTTGGACTGTCGCTGTTAATTTTTAACAGAGGAAAGTCCGGGCTCCATAAAGACACAGTGCCAGTTAATGGCTGGCGAAGGTGACTTCAGGGATAGTGCCACAGAAAATAAACCGCCTAATCAAGGCAAGGGTGAAACGGCGAGGTAAGAGCTCACCGGTTTTTTGGTAA
>PAFH01000021.1 GCA_002704145.1 Pelagibacteraceae bacterium
CAGGATCTTTGCCTTTATCAGCCATTCTTCCAGCAAAAATAGATATAATTGATTTTGTTTTTTTGTTAAGACTTTTATAAATTTTTTTTGTTTGTTCGTAAGTATAAACAGCAGTTATATTTAATTTTATACCTTTATTACTGAGTTCTTTTATAACTTGGCCCATATATAGACCTTTAGAATTAACTACTGGTATTTTAACATAAATATTTTTTCCCCAAGTATTTATTTTATAAGCTTGCTTGAGCATTTCTTTAGGTTCGTCAGCAAAAACTTCAAATGAAATAGGTTTTTTTTTACAAACTTTTAATATTTTTAAAGAATAAGCTTTGTAATTTTTTGCTCCCGCTAATCTCATTAGGCTAGGATTAGTTGTAAAACCATCAACAATAGATTGTTTATTAAAGATTTTTATTGTTTTAAAGTCAGCAATATCACAAAATATTTTTGTTTTCATTAATCTAAATTTTTTACTATATCCTCAGTCATTTTTTTAGCATCTGCAAATAACATTAATGTGTTATCTCTATAGAATAACTCATTATCAATACCAGCATATCCGGGCGATAAACTTCTCTTAACAAATAAAACTGATTTGCATTTTTCGACATCTAGAACAGGCATACCAAAGATAGGACTTTTCGGATCAGTTTTAGCAACCGGATTAGTTACATCATTAGCTCCTATCACAAAAGCTACATCAGAATTAGCAAAATCGTTATTTATATCTTCAAGTTCAAATACTTCATCGTAAGGAACATTGGCTTCTGCTAAAAGAACATTCATATGACCGGGCATTCTACCGGCAACTGGATGAATGGCATAAGTGACTTTGATATCATTTTTTTTTAGCTTATCTACCATCTCTCTTAAAGCGTGTTGCGCTTGCGCAACTGCCATTCCATAACCTGGGACTATGATCACAGAAGAAGCATTTTTCATTAAAAAGGCAGCGTCCTCCGCGTTACCACTTTTAACTGGTTTTTGATCTTTTTTTTCTTTTTTATCATCAGTAGAATTATCTGCTCCAAAACCACCAAGTATTACACTAAAGAATGACCTGTTCATGGCTTTACACATTATGTAAGAAAGTATTGCTCCTGAAGATCCTACAAGCGCACCGGTAATAATTAAAGCAGTGTTTTCTAATGTAAAACCTATCCCCGCAGCAGCCCAACCAGAGTAAGAGTTAAGCATTGAAATTACTACAGGCATATCTGCTCCACCAATGGGTATAATTAATAAAACACCAACTAGAAAAGAAATTATAACTACAGTCCAAAAAATATTTGCTGACTGAGTTTTACATAAATAAAAGATTAATACAAAAATACCTATACCAAGTGTTAAATTTAAAAGATGTTGACCGCTAAATGTAATTGGAGAACCAGACATTATCCCTCTTAATTTTAAAAAAGCTATTATAGAGCCTGAAAAAGTTATTGCTCCTACAGCTGCACCAATAGACATTTCTATAAGACTTGCTAGTTTAATTGCACCAACAGCTCCTAAATTAAAAGCTTCTGGATTTAAAAAAGCTGCAATTGCAACAAAAACAGCAGCTAAACCAACTAAACTATGAAAACCTGCTACCAACTCTGGCATTGCAGTCATTGGAATTCTAAAAGCTATAAAAGCTCCAATTGCGCCACCCATAACTAGAAACATTACTACATAAATTAATATCTCAGAAAAATTTCCAATTGATAAAAATGTTACAATAATCGCAATTATCATTCCTATAATTCCAAAATAATTTCCTTGTCTTGATGTGTCTGGAGATGACAGTCCTCTTAGCGCAAGAATAAAAAGTATTCCTGAAATTAAATAAAAAATCGCTGATAAATTCGCGGATATCATTTCTTTTTATCTTTCTTTTTTTTATACATTTGAAGCATTCTTTGAGTTACTAAAAACCCACCGAAAATATTTATTGCTGCTAAGACAATAGCAATAAATCCAAATATACTTGATATATCAAAAACACTCTCCGAAGATCCAGCTAGAGCAGCAATTATAGCGCCAACGATGATAACTGATGAAATAGCATTAGTTACAGACATTAAAGGAGTATGTAAAGACGGAGTAACGCTCCATACCACATAGTAACCAATAAAAATCGATAAAATGAATATACTTAATCTAAATATAAACGGATCTATTTCCATAATTAAACTTCTTTTATTAATGATTTTTCAATTATCTCGTCTTCTAAATTTATATTAAAATCTTTTTTTTCTTTACTATATAAGTTTCGTATGAAGCTAAATAGGTTTTTAGCATATAAACTTGAAGCGGTAAGTGGCAATCTATTCATTAAACTTTTCACACCTATCACTTTTATTCCATCAATTGTATTAATTTTCCCTGGTTCTGAATATGCAGAATTTCCTCCTTGTTCTGCTGCTAAATCATAAACGATAGACCCGGGTTTCAATAATTTTACTAAATTCTCAGTTAAAATTCTTGGTGCAGGTTTTCCAGGTATCAATGCAGTGCATATGACAATATCATTTTTTTTTAATGCTTCTTTCATCATCTCGGCTTGTTTTTTTTTATAATTCTCTGAAGTTTCTTTTGCGTATCCGCCCACTGTTTCCATATCCTCTGTTTGTTCAACAGTTAAAAATTTTCCACCTAAGCTTTCTACTTGCTCTTTTGATGCAGCTCTTACATCAGTCGCTGAAACGATTGCACCCAATCTTTTTGCAGTAGCAATAGCTTGCAACCCTGCTACACCCGCTCCAATTACCAAAACTTTAGCAGCTGGTACAGTTCCAGCAGCAGTCATCATCATTGGCACAGCTTTTTCAAATTCAGCTACACAGTCAACTACAGCTCTATACCCAGCTAAGTTTGATTGGGAGGATAACACATCCATCGATTGAGCTCTCGTGATACGAGGTAGTAGTTCAAGTGAAAAAATTTTAATCTTTTTATTTATAATTTTGTCAATTTGATTTTTGTTTTTTAAAGGATTGAACATTCCAATTAAAATTGTATTTTCTTTTAAAATACTTATTTCATTTTCAGATGGGCAATTAACCCTGATAATTGCTTTGCTTGAGTTTAAGACTTCATTAGAGGAAGCTTTAATTTCAACTCCAACTTTTTTATACTCACTATCTTGAATTCCTAGATGGCTTGCATAATCTTTCTCGATGTATACTTGAAGTCCTAAAGCTATAATACTTTTTGCAGTTTCAGGAGTTAAAGAAACTCTTTTTTCTAATATTAAATCTTCTTTAGTTGAACCAACTATCATTTTAAGAATATCTTTAGATTAAAGTAAAGTTAAAGCAAGTATCACTAAGATCGCAATTACTACGATCGTTCCCCACAAAACAAACTTGGTAAATCCTTTCCAAGTGTCTTTATAGTCATCGTCGCTCATATTAACCTTGACGTGCTTTAAATCTTGGATTTTTTTTATTGATAACGTAAAGCTTACCTCTACGCTTAACTAGTTTTGAGTTTAGATCTCTTTTTTTTAATGATTTTAACGAGCTAGCTATTTTCATAATAATTAAAGCCTGGCAATGTCCTACTCTCCCATATCTTAAGACAAAGTACCATCGGCGCTGAAGGACTTAACTTCCGAGTTCGGAATGGGATCGGGTGTGGCCCCTTCGCAATAATCACCAGGCCAAATCTTATAGTATTTTTAATTTAAATTGTAAACAGCATAAATTTAGCTTTAATTTACAAGTTTACTGGCTTTAAAATTGGTGGGCGTGATAAGAATTGAACTTATGACCTCTTCGATGTCAACGAAGCGTTCTACCACTGAACTACACGCCCTCTAAAAATTAAAAAATTTCAATCTATTAAAATGGTATTTAATTTTTAATTTTAATAAAAGAAACAATTGGTTTTTAAGAGAAAAACTTTTTTTTTCAAGAGATGTTTTATTCTTATTAATCCAATATTGAATTTCGTTAATATATTCTTCTAAATTTTTTTGTAAATAATTATTTCCGTGGATTCTATAATTTGCAAGTGGCTCCTGAATACAGGCAAATTCAGATTTCTCACTAACTTTTAAAACAAAATCAAAATCTCCTATAATATTATACTTTTTATTAAAACGTTTTTTTCATAAATAATTTTTTTTTGACAAAAATTGTTAATAATCCTACACAATAATTATCCAGTAAAGATTGTGTTATTTTACCCTCAGGTAATTCTTCTTTAGAAAAAATTTTCTTTTTTTTTGAATTTTGATTATAGAAATAATAATTACTGTAAATTAAATCAGGCTTTTGTTCTTTATCCAATAATAATCTTACTTGTTTTTGAATTTTATCTTTTTTCCACCAGTCATCAGTATCTAAGAAACAAATAAATTTTCCTTTAGCTTTTTTAATTGCTAAATTTCTTGCAGAATAAAGGGTTTGGAATTTTTTGCTTTTGAAATATCTAATTCTTTTATCTTTATATCCTTCAATTATTTTTTTGCTATTATCATAAGATAGATTGTCCCAAAAAATTAACTCCCAATTTTTATAAGTTTGTTTAAAAATACTATTTAAACTTTGATTTAAATATTTTTCNCCATTATAACAATTCATAACAATGCTAATTAATGGAAATTTTTTATTCACAATTAATTTTAACTCTTTTTAATTCTTTATATGATAATTTTATAAATGATTTAGCCTCATGCTTTCCGCTTCTATAAGACTTGATTTTTTCTTTTAACGCCACATTTTTAAAATTAATTTTTTTATAAATTATTTTATAAATGGAATTTGCAAATTCATATGTATTATAACATGGCACCAAATATCCATTTACATCATTAACAATTACATCGTTAGCTGTACCAACTTTAAACGAAACTACAGGTAGTTCATTTGAAACAGACTCATTTACTACGTGAGGTCCAAAATCGTATAAAGAGGGAGAAACTAAGACATCTGCAGCTCTATAATATAAATTTAATTCTTTATCAGAATTAACAGTGCCTTTATTTGAATGTTTGATTTTTTTTTGATTTATCTCGAATCCATTTTTGTTTCCAAGTGTGATCAATCTACAGTTTAAAGACTGTCTTTGTAAAAATTTTTCTTCAAGAATTTCAAGTGATTTTTTCAATAAATGTCCACCTTTATTATAAGAAGAAAGATTGTAAGTAGTAAATAAAATAATCTTTTCTTTCAAATCTATACCTAATTGTTTTCTTGCATTTGTTTTTGAAAAAAATTTAGATCTATCTTTACTGACTCCAACAGCAATTTTAACTGGTTTAAAGTTTTTAAAGATATTAGATTTTTTGATAAGGCCTTCAACAAAGTAGTTTTGAACTATAACTTTTGGCTTAAATTTCCTAATAATTCTTTTTTTTACCAATAAATTTTTGTTGGCTATTCCAAAAAATTTATCTAGATTTAATTTAGGGCAATGGTAGCAATTATCCTTAAATTGTTCACAACTTTGATTAAAGTGACATCCGCCAGAAATTATTTCCATATCGAGTGGTCTTAAATATACTATTTTTTTTTGCTCGGAAATTTTTTCTAATATTTTTGAGGAAATAAACTTATGAAAAGTATAAATAATGATTATATCAGCTTCTTTTAAATATTTTTTTATATCACCAAAATTAATCGAAGATATATTAAACCAAAATAATTCTTTAAAATCCTTTTTTAAAAAATTAAGTAAAAATAAAAAAAATCTAGATAAAAAAGATCTTTTAATCTTAACAATATTACTGTCATTTATAGTCTTATGAAGTGTTAAAACTTTTGCCTGATGACCCTCTTTGCGTAAATTTCTAAATAGCTTTATTACAGGTTGCCCAATACCATCTGAGTCATTATTTGCAATTAATACAAATTTCATTTTAAAAGCTCTATAAATTTTTATGATTTTATAATGTTCTTTTTTGTTGTATACAAATTTATCAATATGAAGAGATTAAAAACATCTTACAAAATAGACAATAAAAGATATATTTTTCCATGTAATGCTAAAACATTTAAAGGAAAGAATGAAGTGCTTATTGATCATGGAAATAATCTTTTAGAAAATACGAATTTTAGTAAATTTGGTTATAAAGTTGTTAGTTTTAAAAATTCTTTCTCTCATTCATCCCTTAATAATTATATTTCTAATTATATAAAAAGAATTATTGAAAAGGAGTTAAAGGTAAAAATAAAAAAATTTGATTTAAAAAAATATCATAAATACGTTGATCAAAAAGTCCACTTTACTGTATTAAAAAAATTATCAAAAGGAATAAAATTTTCAAATTTTTTTCCTAAATCAAAAATTGAGAGATTTATGTCGCAAACTTTAAACATGCGTGTTACTACTCTGAATAGTAAATATAGAAAAAAGATTAATCCAAATGTTTTTCTTGTAAGAATAATTAGGCCAACTAAGTATGACTTTAATCCACCGCACCGAGATGTTTATTTTGAAAGGTATAGATCTGCTGTAAACATCTATATACCAATCGCAGGTTCAAATAAAAAGTCTTCATTACCAATTTTCCCTAAAAGTCATATTATGAATGAGTCGTCAATAGAAAGAACAAGTTTAAACTCTTCATTCAATAATTTTAGATTTTCAGTTCCAATAATTGTTAAAACTTTTCCAGCTTTAAAACTAATTAGACCAAATCCTAAAAATAATCAGCTTATGATTTTTTCTTCCTACTTAATTCATGGTGGTGCAAAAAATGAAAATAAAGATATTACAAGAGTAAGTGTTGAACTCCGTTTTTGGCGAAAAAACTAAATCTACTATTTAATAATTTTTTCTAGTCTCAAATAAAATGGAATGTGTTGAACAAAGTTAGTAAATCGGCAAATCTGATATATCAAAATTTCATTGTCACAATAAGGATACTCAAAAAATCGAGTAGGAGGAGTTTTTTTAAATTCTGGGAGTGATTTGTCTCCATCATATGGTATTTTTTCAACACTGTTTGTATTAAAGAAGTAAGCTCCTTTTTTTGAAACATTTTGAATTAATTGGACGTACTCTGAAATTTGCATCTTATTCATTTCATGAAAAGAAGAAGAGTTTATAGACAAATCTATAGAATTTTCTTTTATCAAATTTATTTGACTAGGTTTCAAAAAGATAAAGTCATGCTCATTCATAATTTTTTCATCAATGCTAAAATTTATTTCATTAGGTAATAAAATCTTTGAATTGGGAAAAAGGTGATTCAGATATGTTACCGCTAATAGCAAAGTTTCAGATAAATCTATATCAATTACACAATTTGATTTAAAATGGCTTTTTATCAAAGAAATTAAATTTCCATTCCCACCTCCTATTTCAATGACTGATAAATTTTTATTTAAATCTAAATAAGAATTAAGAATATTTAAATAGTAATAACTTCGAATTATATGATCATTTATTTCATAATTAAAAGGAAAAATTTTTTTACAATGATTATAGCTGTCAGCTAAGATCTTTTTTTTATTAAATTCTAGTTGTTGAAACCCCGAAAATCTTTTCTCCTTCATTATTTTATTAAATGCTTTTTTATAATTTAAGAAGAAATAACTATCAGGTCCTCTAGCATCAACTTTTAAAATATCTTTAATAGTAATTTTTAGTAATTTTAAAAAATGTTTATAAGAATTTTTTACTTCAGGAATATAATTTCCTGAGGCACCAGAAATTTCCAATATAGAATTTTCAATTTTAAAATTAATTAAACGCGAATGATGCTCCCAATAAGGACTTTTAGAGTCTTTGGATTTTTCGCTGAATAATTTGGATGAAACAAAATTTTTAAGTCTTTTTTCAAAGTTATTTGTTAATTTAAATTTTGGCATTACTATTAAAGATCAATTTTTTTTAATTATTCCTCTTATATAACAATTATTTCCTACATTATTTGTAAAATCATTAATTCTATCATAAGAATTAATTGTTTTTGATTTATCTAAATTCTTCTTAAAATTGATAATACTTTTTGGAACAAATCTTTTTAAAATTTTTTTAAATTTACTATAAGAAATTTTTTTTTTGTTTAAATCATTATAAGTTTCTTGTGACTCTTTTTGATACTTATGATCAAGGTCAAATGGATAAGAAGATTGCGAAAAATTTAAAANTTCATAATTATAGATTTTTGCGATTTTTTTTAAGCTTTTTTCTGTAAAAAATAATAAATGTGGAGAATCATAAATTCTTCCATCAAAATACTCTTTTGTACAATTAGGCACTTCAAAAAAAATAGATCCTTTTTCAGTCAAAATTTTGTAAAAACGATCAAATATTTCTATATTGTCTAAATGCTCTAAAGAGTGAAGAGTTATAATTAAGTCAAATTTATTATCTATTTCATCTAAACTTTTAAAATTCTTATAATTTCTCTTAAATAAAATATCTTTGCAATATTTATCATCTTCACAGGAATATAGTTTGATGTGAGGAAATTTTTTTTTTAATAAGTATCCAATGTCTCCATACCCTGCTCCGAAATCTAAAATTGAATTTATTTTTTTGAAATCAATTAAACTGGTTATATATAAAAGATAATTTAAATTTTTGTCACTAATAGTTTCTAAATCAATTTCTGAAATATCTTTTGTGCACCAAAAAGGAGGTCTGCCTGGTGATCGATAAATATTATTATAAAAAAAATTTAAATCGTCAGCTTTAGGCATTGGATTTACAAACCCAAAATCACAACTTAAACAATTAAAAATTGAACAATCTTTAAAATATTTAATATCGGATTGAATCTCCATTTTATATTTGGAAATATTTTCCAAATTATCTGAGCTATTACAAATTAAACACTTCACAAAAAATTATTAGTTAAATTAAAAATAAAATAGTTTTTACAAAAGGAGTTACTAAATTATCTTTTAAGCCGAGTTTTTTTATTTGTTTTAAACTTGCCCATTTATAATTTTCTCCTTTAATACGTTTATCATACGGATCGTTTAATTGGACTATAAGATTAATGTTTGATTTTTTCCAAAATCTAGCGCCCTCTTCATTATGTGCTGCGTAATAAACTATTTTGGCTCCCTTTTGTTTAATAACAATATCATGAAATTTTGGCAACTTTCCTCCATGAGCTTTGTTTATGTTAGACTGGGTTGCTTGAAAACTTGCTGCGATTTTGATATCTGAATTGTCACCAGGCTCTGTTTTGGCCTCAAGCAAAAATTCGACTCCTCTTTCTTTAGTAAATCTGGAGATGAATGCTAATATTCCACCGTGCTTTTGCGTGAATATTGGTTGAGACCAACTGACGACCTCTCTTTTGCTAGCACCTTGAATTTTAACAGCTTGAACTTTAAAAAATTGTCCTGACTTATGGGTAATATTTTTATTTTTATCCAAAAACCAGTCATTACACTCATCAAAATTTACTAATTTAGTTTTAATGTTAGTCTTTTTTAATAATTTTTTTCTCCAACTTAAAATTTCATTTATATTTTCATTCTCTTTAAATGAATATTGTCTAATTAAATTTCGAAATTTTTTTAGATTTTTTATATTTTTTTTTTTCATTATTCAGATTTAATATAATTATAGATTATAAATCATATCAGATATTTAATTTGATCCAATATTCTTTTCCTATGGTAATTTTGATATTTAGTTGATTTATAATGTTTAAATATATCAGTAAACATTTCTTTAAACTGATTTTTATTTGGTATTTTTTTTTCTTGTAATTTAAAATTTTTATAAATCTTTATTTTAATTTTATCTTCATTTCTCTTGGCAAAAAATTGCTCAACGAAAATAGTTGCTTTTTCAAAAAATAATTCTATATCATTTTTATAAAATTGACCTTCCCCCCAAAAATAAAACCTATTGATTTTATTAGAATTGAATTGAATGTTGCCTCTTAAATCTACTTCTTTTTTTAATTTAAAATAAGTCATCTTTTTTTTTGAAACAAAAAAATAATTATCGAATGAAATTAGGTAAGAAGCTCCATCATACCAAAAACCTGCTCCTTGATCTTTTTTATATTGACTGTAATTTTTATCTAGATGAGGGTGTTTCCAATTTGCAATAATATATTTAAGCTTACCATATTTTTTAGATCTAATTATTTTTTCGATTTGCTTAAACAACGGATGATGCATATACATAAATGCTTCAAAAATTAATTTTTTTTTCTTCCTAGATAAATCGATTATTTTTTTTAATTTTTTTTTTTTTGTTAAAAACGGCTTTTCGCAAATAATATGACAATTAGAATTAAGGCCTTTTAAAATATATTTTTCGTGTGAAGTGTTAGGGGAGGAAATATACAAGAAATCCATTTTTTTCTTAAAAAAATCTTTTTCACTGACAAACGTATATTTATTGAATTCTCTCTTATGATGTTTCATTATTGAGACAATTTTAAAACTATCATTGTTTTTTATGATAGGAAATATATTCTTTTTAAAGTGTTTGCCTGCACCTATGATTCCTATTCTTAATTTTTCCATAAATTCTGGTAATCTATCAAAGTTTGTAATGAAATTCTTCTCACATCTTTTTTTTTATTTTTAAAATAGTTTCTATACCAATTAATTGTTTGCTTTAAAGACTGAGATATTCTTAATTTACATTCCCAATTTAAATATTTTTTTGCTTTACTGCTATTAAGCTGTAAAAGTTTTGACTCATGTATAAATTTATCTTTATTTCTAATTATTTTCCATTTTATATTTTTCCAATTTTTGTTTGATAATTTTACTATATCTAGAACTGAAAAATTTTCTTTGTGACTTGGACCAAAATTAAAAGCTGTGCCATTTAAATTTCTTTTAATCTTTAGATTTATCGATAGAATTAGATATCCTCTAATAACATCTAATACATATTGCCAAGGTCTGGTTGAATTCGGATTGCGAATTAGCACTGTTTTACCTTTTCCCCAAGCTTTCATGCAGTCTGGTATTAATCGATTTTGATTCCAATCACCCCCTCCAATTACGTTACCAGCTCTAGCAATACCAAGTCTAACTTTGCTATTTTTCATTAATTTCGAATAAGCTGAAATAATTATCTCTGCTGTTGCTTTGGAAGAGCTGTACGGATCATTGCCACCAAGAGCGTCTTTTTCATTGTATCCCCTTTTTATCTCCAAGTTTTTGTAGACCTTGTCGCTCGTAATCATTACCAAATAGCATCTTTTATTCATTTTTCTTAATGCTTCTAAAAGATTTAAAGAACCAAAGGAATTAGTTAAAAAAGTTGAGTATGGATTAATATAAGATTTTTTAACCATAGATTGACCAGCAAGATGAAATACATAGTCAGGCTTAAATCTCGATATAACATTTTGTAATTTATTGAATTCTTTCAAATCGAAAAAATAAGATTTGATATTACCGTTTATTTTTAAGTCTTTAAAATGACTAGGATATCCATGCCAATCTTTAGAAATTCCTACAATTTTAGCTCCAAGTTTATTTAACCATAAAGTCAACCAGGTACCTTTGAAACCCGTGTGGCCAGTAATTAAAACTTTTTTTCCTTTGAAATTATTTTTTAAAAATTTATTCATTGAAAAAAATCACGACCTTTTAAAATTTTTGTTAATACAACTTTATCTCTTATGGTGTCCATGCACTTCCAAAAACCTTTATGTTGAAATACAGATAATTCTCTTATTTTACACAATTTTTCTAACGGGCTCTTTTCTAAAATATCTTTATCATTCTTAATAAAATTAAAAAAACTATAATTAGCTACAAAAAAACCTCCATTAATCCAACTGTTATTGACCTGCGGCTTTTCTTTAAATGAAATAGCTAAATCATTTTTAATTATAATTTCTCCAAATCTTGCTGGAGGACGAACAGCAGTGATAGTTATTATTTTTCTTTTTTTTTCATGAAATTGAAGTAATTTTTTTAAATTAACATTTGCAATACCATCACCATAAGTAAACATAAATTGATCATCGGGGTTAAATAAATATTGAAGTCTTTTTATTCTACCTCCGGTCATAGTGTTTTTCCCAGTATGAATAATATTAATGATACACTTTTTACCCTTAACATTATGTTCAAAGTTAAGGCCATATTTTTTAAACTTTGGGAAATACTTTTTGAGTATTTCAGCTTTGTACCCAGCAGCTACAATGAATTCATTAAGTCCATACTTTAAATAGTGTCGCATGATATGTATTAAAATTGGAAACTTACCAATTTTGATCATTGGTTTAGGAATAAATTTTGTATGCTCTGATAGGCGAGTGCCTAGACCCCCTGCTAATATTACGACTTTCATAATTAGGCCAATCTTTTATAAAATTTTATTGTTTTATCAAGTCCTTGTTCTAAAGAAATTCTAAATTTCCATTTTAAAAGTTTTTTTGCCAAATCAATTTTAGGGTAAATAATTTTATTTTCATCTTTTCTAAGTTTCACTTTTCCAAAAATTGGATTAAAATAATTTGTTTTTCTTTTTACCAAGTGCATAACTTTTATCAATTGAATTGGTTTGCCAGTTCCAATATTTATTATATTTCCATTAATTTCTTTATTCTTTAATGACTTTAAAATAGCATTCACGCCATCATCAATATATAAAAAATCTCTTAACTGCTTACCACTTGACGTTAAGAAAAACGTTTTTCTTAAACTTGAATTTATTAACTGAGGAATAAATCTATTATTATCCTGATAAGGGCCATAAAGTTGATAAAATCTAATAATAATTACTGGAAAAGCGACTTTGTTATATTGATTTAAAAGAAATTGAGAAGCAAGAAATTTTGCTTTTCCATAAATAGTTTTTGGTTTACAAATCGAACTTTCTACTTGTGGCGAATTAACAGCACCATATTCATTTGAACTACCAACCTGAATAAACTTTCTTACATCTTTAGTTTTAAAAAAATTAAATAAGTTTTTTACTCCAATATAATGCGAATTGTAAGTTTTTACTTTATTTTTATGATCAACATAACCACCTAAATTTACAACATAATCATACTTTTTTTTTTTAAGTTTTTTTTTTATATTTTTAAAATTAGTTATGTCACAAATTATATATTTAACTCCTTTTAATTTTCTTAATTTCTTTGGTTTTTTCGTTGAAATGCTTGAAACTAACCAATTTTTATTTATACATTTTTTAGCTAAGTGATAACCAACAAAACCAGTTCCTCCAACTATAAGTATTGATTTCATTTAATCAACAATGATCTTATTAAAAATATCATAATTCATTTTTTTGGATATTTGTTTTGAAGTTAAATAATTATACTTATATGTATTATATTTTTGATTATTAATATTTAAGTTTAATTTATTTTTTTTAAAATCATCGTTTATATTGACAAAACTTGAGCCAAGTTCTTTAGACATATTTTTAGAATGTAAAAACATGTATTGATCATTTTTAATTATTTGATTGTTGTAGAGAATAATTATTGGCTTCTTACTAACTGCTGCCAAACCTAAGGCAGCAGATCCTCCAATATTGATAACAAATTGAGACTTTGNAATATGTTTTATTGCACCTTCAAAATCTTTTATAACTTTAAACTTTTTATCATAAAATGGATTTACAATACCTCTAGCTTTAGGGTGAGGAATTATAATTACCTTTAAATTGAAACTTTGTTCTAAAAGAGTTAAATATTTGTTTAAATCTTTATACCATTTTTTTATATTATAATCTATTTTCAAGCCAAAAAGTTTTTTATCATTAATGAAGTATGGTCCTGGTAAATCAAGAAATACTGCATATTGCCTTTTTTTATTTTGATTTTTATTAATTTTTATATTCAACAAAAACTTAGAATAATCTTTTGAATGAATCTTTACGTAAATATTTTTTTTTGAATTAAGCAAAAGTTTAAAATTTTTTTTACTTCCAGAGAATAAGATAAATACTTTTTCAAATTTTAGAAGTTTAGAAATTTCAGCTAAAATTTTTACTTTTAAAAAATAAAAAAGTTTTGAAAAATTTAAAAATTCAAGATTGAAAATGTTTAATGAAATGTAAAGTAAATCAATTTTTTTTTTTCTTTTTACTAAAGGAATGCTTGGTGATCTATACTGAATTATATTATTTTTAGATTTACAAAGTATTTGGTGAATAATTAATGAATTAATTGTATTCATATCTAAATTATTTAAAATAGTTATATTTCTGTTTTTTTTTGTGAGAGCTATAAAATAATCCTCCCAATCTTTTAAAGTGTTGAAGACTTTTGCTTTTTTGTGAACTTTACCTGAAAAAGCTTTTCTCCAATTTGGGTTAACAACTTTAGATAAATCATGTATTTCAAAATTAGTAGATAATTTCTTCTCAAATATATCTAGCTCATATTCTTTAAAATAATGATTATTAAATTTAAAAGGATGTAAAACTAAAAGCATTTTAAATCATTTATTAAAANGATTTTTTAAAAGATTAATTATTTTTGATTGGTGTTTATTTTTAAGATCATAACTGCTTGGCAAGCATAAACAATCATTATAATACTCGAAAGATTTGGTTAACTTAAATTTTTGATAATTTTTAAATGGCAATTGCAGATGATTTGGTAGCCATACAGATCTAGTCTCAATTCCTTCCTTATTAAATTTATCGATAATAGCTTTTTTAGAAATACCATATTTTTTTTTATCTATCTTAATTATATTTAACCAATAATTAGATGAACAGTAATCTGGTTTTTCCAAGACAGTTAAGCCATCTACATTATTTAATTTATCTCTATACATTTTGTGTATAGTGTTTTTTTTTTTTTAATACCTTTGAAAAATTATTTAATTGAGCTAAGCCGATTGATGCATGTAAATCAGAAATTCTCAGATTATACCCCACTTCATCGTGAATAAAAAAAGTAGAGTTATTCTTAGCTTGCGACGATAGATAAATTGCTTTTTTGTACAAATTTTTATTCTTTAATAATAACATTCCGCCCCCTCCAGATGTAATGGTTTTATTAGCATTAAATGACAAGCATCCGAAATCTCCTACTGTCCCAGAGTGAATTTTTTTGCTATTTTTATTGTAAAAAGAACCTAGGCTCTCGGCTGCATCCTCTATGATCTTTATATTTTTCTCTTTACATATTTTAGAAAATTTTTGATCTAACTGAACTAAATTTCCAAATGTATGTACTACAATTATACCAATAATTCTTCTTTTTGTTTTTTTATTAAATGTATAACCGTTTTTGTAAAACGTATTAAATTTAATAAATTCTAAAACCTTGGATATATCTATCAAGCCTTTATTATTACAATCTATGAAAATTGGCTTACAATTATTATATAAGATTGCATTAACGCTTGAAACAAAAGTAATTGAGGGAACAAGTATTTCATCATTTTTTTTTGGATTAAGAAGTCTTACACTAAGTTGTAAAGCGGCAGTACAATTTACCAAACCCACTGCATGCTTAGCTTTTGTGTAAGTCTTAATTTTTTTTTCAAATAATTTAGATGCTCTGCCGCCAGGTGAAATCCATTCACTTTTAATGCATTTCAGTAAATATTTTTTCTCATTGCCAAAAAAATATGGCGTAGATAGTTTTATTTTCATTTTATATAGCTAAATAACCACCATCAACAATAAGTTCTGTACCTGTAACGTAAGAAGAATCTCCCGAAGCTAAATATAAAACAGCTGAGGAAATATCTTCGGGTTCACCCATCCTATTCAATAAAGTATTTGAAGAATATTTTTTTACAAATTTTTTGCTAAGTTTATTTTTAGTGCCTGCAATGTGCCCTCTTATGCCACCACAAACTATTGAATTTGCTCTGATTCCATCCTGTCCATAAAAAGATGATAAATTTTTTATAAAAGTTAAAAGCCCACCTTTTATTGCTGCATATACTGGGTTTAGATTAATATTAGTTTTTTTATACATTCTCTTGTTTTGACCTAAAACTCCATAAATTGAGTTTATAATAATTATACTACCCTTTTTTTTCGAGGCTTTCATAATTTCACAAATTTTCATAGAAGACCAAACGAAGGAATTAAGGTGCATTGTTATATTTTTATTTAATTCTGAAACAGTTAAATTTTTATAATCTGATTTATTCCATGACTTTGTCCTAGGATAAGAGGCATTTACAAAGATATCCGGACATCCGTGTTTTTGAATTATTCTTTTTAAAATTTTTTCAATTGAATTTATCTTTGAAAGGTCAAACTTCTCAAATTTTACTGAATTATTTTTGCTTATAGTATTAAATTTTATATCTAAAACTAAAACTTTAGCTCCATTAAGTCTGAGTTTATTTACAATGTCAGAGCCTAAAAAACCATTGCCTCCAACAACATATGCGATTTTATTTTTTAATTTCAATTTAATCCCTTAAACAAAAATTTTACTATTTTTAAGTCAGTTAAATTATCTATGTCAATAGAGCGATTATAAGGCATTTGATAATATGTTGTTTTATTAGAAAAGAGATTATTTGATTTCAACAAGTATTTTTTTCTCCATAAATATATTGCAGCATTTAACTCATAAATTTTAGGAGCATCTTGTCTCCTTTTAAATTTTTTCTTTTTCTTTTTAATTAAATCAAATTTTTTTCCTTTTTTTTCTATCATATTAAAATATGGGTTTTTTCTAGCGTTACAAATAGTGATGAGATTATTATAATTTTTTCTCTTAAATAATTTTATACAATTTTTTATATCATTTTCTTTTCTTAAAGGAGAAGTAACATCTAGGTCCAAGATTATTTTAAACTCTTTGCCTAAACTATTTTCAGCTATTTTTAATGCATGCCTTATTACATCTAATTTACCGACTTTATCCCCTGCTAAAGAACTAGGTCTTAGTAAGTAGGTAATTTTTTTGTTTTTAATTTTTTTGATACTTTTTGCGTCTGAAGAAATAATTATATTATCTATTTCTCTTAGTTTTAAAGCTTGATTAATTGTATAATTAATTAGAGAGGTATTTCCTATCTTAAGAAAATTTTTATTTTTAAGACCTTTTGAACCAGATCTTGCACATATGGTACATAAAATCGACATTTTAAATTTCCTTTAACTTGCTAAACTCATTCCAATCACCAGTATCTTTCCAATTTAAATCCGATATTGGAAATACTTTAACCTTTTTTTTGTTCTTTAAAAGAATATTTAAAAATTCATCAATATCAGTTTTTTTATTTTTTTTAATAAATTTTAATACTCGGCTATTAATTATGTACAAACCTGTATTAATTAGTAAATCGTATCTTGGTTTCTCATCAATAGATTTTAAATTACCTTTTCGATCAATTAAACAAGAGCCATATGATACATGATACTTTTTTAATGCGGCTACAACTGTAACATCATTATTATTTTTTCGATGAAACTCTAAAAAATCATTCATATCAATGTCAATAATCGAGTCAGCGTTTGTTAAAAAGAAATTACCTCTTAGTTTATTTTTAAGTTTACTTAAACAACCCACAGTTCCCAAAGGGATTTTTTCATCAAAAAAACTTATTGTTTCTTTTAATCTTACTTCCTTAAAAAAAGATCTAATTATTTTACTTTTATAATTTAAAGTTATTAATATTTTATTAAAATTAAATTTACTAAACTTTTGTATTATATGCTCAATTACAGTTTTGTCTCCGAGAGGTATGAGGGGTTTTGGCAATATATTTGTAAAGGGCTTAAGTCTTGTCCCAAGACCACCAGCCATAATAACTACTTGCTCACTTTTTGTTTTTTTATTTTTATGAAAATGTTTTAAATCCCGCGCGGCAGAATCATTTACGGTGATAAAATTAATAGGAATTTTTTTAGAATTTAGTATTGGTGCAAAAAAGATTTTACTTTTTTGTAAATACTGTATTGCTTTTCTTTTATTAAAAGAATTTTCTTTGAAGTATAAGAAGTTTTTGTTGAGAATTTTAGAAATTGGTAAAGTTAGTTTTAACTTCTTTAAGATTGCTCTCCTAATATCTCCATCTGAAATTATCCCGATAGCTTTTCCTAAATTACTTATTACAATTACATGCTTTTCTCCATTAGCAGTAATTTTTTTTAATGCCTCTATTAAACTAGTATTTTTTTTAATTAGATATTTTTCCATAAATCGTAAAAGTTCTTTTTTTTGTTAAATCCAGGATTGAGTTTATCTAAAATTTTCAACATATTTTCAGCTGATTTACCTTTACCGTAATAGTCATTTAAATTATATTTCATTTTCTTATNGATTGAATTTACGTATATTTTCTTTATTAAATTGATTATTTTTTTTGCGCTAATTTCACAATCTATAACAGAATTTGCTTTTAGTCTTCCTTCTTGTCTTTTACCTAAATTAATAGTTAATGTATGAACATACGGGGCTTCCATTAATCCACTAGAAGAATTTCCAAGTACTAAATCACAGTTTTTCATTAAAGATAAATATTTTGTCCTTCCTAATGATGAAAAAAAGACACTATTTTTATGATTTAAACACAATTTTTTAATCAAATTAATTATTGTCTTATTTTCTTCATCTGCATTAGGTAAAGTAAAAAAAAATTTTATATCTTTAAAATACTTAACAATTTTCACTATTTCTAAAAANGATTCTTTATTGCCTTTTTGACTAAAAGTTTCAGGATGATAGGTGACAACTATATTTCTTCTATAAAATTTTGTATTCAAAATTTTTTCTATGTCTAGCTTCGTTTTTAAGTTTGTTTTTAAGGCATTATCAGAACTCAAGCCGCCAGTGTTAAAAACAAATTTTGGATTTTCACCCAATTGAATAACTCTTTTTTTGTGAATGTTGTTTGATACAAAATGAATATTGGCCATTTTTGTTATGCAATGTCTCATCCAATCGTCATGAGCTCCTTTTGTAAGCTCGCCACCATTAAGATGTATTATTGGTATTTTAAGAAAAGATGCAGCAATCGATGCAGCAAACGTCTCGTATCTATCTCCTAATAAAATTAAAAAATCTTGATCTATTTTTTTAAAATTTTTAGTGAAAACATTAATGCTTTTTGAGATAATATCTAAAATTGCTTTTGTGTCATCCTTTTTAATATTTAGTTTAACTTTTTTAAATCTAAATTTATCTCTCTTAATTTGATTGATAGTAGATCCATATTGTTTTGATAAATGTGTTCCAGAAACAATCAAATTAAGATTATATTTATTACTTTTACTTATTAACTTGATAAACCAATAAAGTTGATCGTAATCGGCTCTACTTGATGTTAGTAAACTAATATTCTTTTTCATGCCTTTATAAAATCATCTTTTTTAAAATTGTGNCTAGCTTTTCTACCAAGAATTTTATTCAATTTCATTGGGCTAATACCAGTTCCTGGTCGCTTAAATGATAAGTTTAATAAAGATAACTTTTCTCCTTTTTTAATACTTTTTTTCGCTACAATAGATTTTCTAACAATTCTTATGTTTTTTTTTTCATTAACGTTTGGTTTTTTTACTCCGTTGCCAAAGGACATTTCGGTCTTTATAATATTTGAAACCATAATCCTAAAATCATTAGGATTTAAGCTGCTTTGATGGTCAGGGCCGGGCAAGTTGTTGTTCAACGTAATATGTTTTTCAATTATCGAGGCACCCAGTGCAACAGCTACAGAGGGTATTAAAGTACTTTTTGAATGATCTGAATAACCAATATTTAGTTTAAATTTTTTTTTTAAAGATTTAATCGCCTTTAAATTTAATTTTTTCAAGTCTGCTGGATATTCAGTGCTGCAATGTAAAATTGATATTTTATTTCTTTTTAAACCGTTTTTTTTTAAGATTTCTATTGCTCTTGTTACCTCTTTCATTGTTGACATACCTGTTGAAAGAATTATCTGTTTTTTAAAACTAGCAATTTTTTTTAAATATAGATAGTTAGTGATTTCACCAGATGGTACTTTGAATCTTTTAACTTTTAATTTTTTTAAAAATACTAGATCCTCTATATCAAAACCTGATGATAAAAATTCAATTTTCTTTTTTTTACAATATTTTTTAATTTTATAATGATTATCTTTGCTTAATTGAAGTTTTTTTAACATCTCATACTGATTTTTATTATTATCATTTACTTTCTGATAAGCTGCCTTTGGAGACTTTTTGGTTGCTAAACTGTCTGCTTCAAATGTTTGAAATTTGACTATGTGAGCTCCTGCTTTTTTAGCCGCATCAACTAATTGAAAACATTTTTTTAATGAGCCATTATGATTAACTCCAGCTTCGGCTATAATTAATGTTCTAGGAATTTTTTTCAGGGATAACATAAAACTTTTTATTATTGATTGTAAAATATGGGTTTGGATAACCCTGATAATACAAAGCATTAATTCTATTTGTGATTTCTTTTGGTTTCATATTTAAATTCAATTTAAGAAGTTTATTAAGATCCTTTCTAGTATAAGCAGTTCTTTTCCATTTTTCTTTAGAAAGATTAATTTTTTTTGTTTTTAAAATTTTTAAAATTTCTTTTGTAAATAACTTAAACATCTCATCATAGGATTTATCAATAATTTCGATAAGATTTAAATTTTTGATGCTAAAATACTGAGTCTTTATGATTTTTCCAGAGTCTACTGATTTATTCATTAAATGCATAGTTACACCGTAAGAATTATCATTATTTAATAAAGCAAAGTTAAAGCAACCTATGCCAGGATATTTTGGCGGTCCGGGATGAAAATTGATATTATAAAATTTAGTTCTTTTTAGGATCTTATGATTTATAATCCACGGTGAAAGATATGAAATTAAAAAATCATACCTTTTTTTTTAATTTTTTTTGGTAATTTTTGACCTACTTCTCCATAAAAAACATCTAATTTGTAAATAAAATTCTTTAAGAATTTAATAATTTTTTTATTATATTTTTTATTTTTTTTAAGAATTAAACAAACTGTTAATTGCATAACATTTTAAATTTTTATTTTTCTTTTTAATTTATCAGATTGAATTAACTTAAAGATAAGTTTACTAAGCTGTATTGAGGACGTTAAATTTGAAAAATATTTAATTTTTTTTTTTTTGTTATCAAATTTTTGGAGAAAATAATTTATCTGGTGAACATATGCTTTTGATAAATTGTACTTTTTAAAGTTAATTATCTTTGATTTATTTTTATTGAAAATTTCAATTTTACCTTTTAAATAATCGTAAAATACAATTTGATTATTTGAAATGATCTTGATGCTTCTAGAATATTTAGTTTGAAGTAAGTCTAGATTTATTGAAATACACTTTTTTTTTTTTGTATAATTCAAAATAATATTAGTAAAATCATCTACATCAATTTTTAACTTAGAAAGTTTCTGTTTCTGACAAAAAATTTCATCAGGGTAACCTAGCATCCATACCGCTAAATCTATTTCATGACTTAATTCAAGTAAGGCACCCCCACCATATTTTTTTTTTGCTGAAGCAGTATCAGATAATTCTCTGTAAGGTCTCCACTTTTTTAAATCATAACCTACTTCAAAATTAATTGCGCGAATTGATGATTGGTTTCTTTCAATATATTTTTTAAGATATTTTATTGGATAATGATATCTTAAAAAGTACCCTACCATTAAATCTTTACGATATTTTTTAAAAATTTTAATTTGATTTTCTTTAAATAATAACGGCTTTTCAATAAAAATTTTTGCATTTAAATTTTTAAATTTTTCAAAGTAAATGCTATGTAAATTAGCAGTGGTACAAATAAATATATATTCTGGGTTATAATTTTGAGCATCTTTAATACTAAAAAAAAATTTAGCTTTAATTTTTTTTTTGACCTTTTGTTTAGTTCTCAAAATTCCAATATCAATTTTTTTGTTTTTTTTCAATATTGTGAAAATCTTACTCCCAATACTTCCAAAGCCTATGATTAAAACTTTTTTATTCTTGATCATTGATTAGAGAAATAAATTGTAACTTTAATAAGTAAAATTTTTAGTTTTAAAACTACGAAGATTTTTTGCAATCTTATACCAATTAACAGTTTGTTTCAGTCCCTGTTTTAAGCCATCTTTTCCACTATAATTTGGTGACCAATTAAGTAATTTTTTTGCTTTTTTGTTCGAGGCAACTAATCTTTTTACCTCGCTATCATTCGGTCTTTTTCTAACTTTAGATTGCTCTATTTTAATTTTAATTCCAATAATATTTCCTATAATTGATATTAGCTCTTTTATTGATATTTCAAAACCAGTACCAAGATTTACTACTTCTCCTATTATTTTTTTGTTATTTATAGATTTTATAAAACCATTTACTGTATCTGATACATAGACGAAGTCTCTTGTTGGAAAAATTGAGCCTACGCTAATTTTATTTTTTTGTAGTGATTGTGTAATTATTGTTGGTATTATTGCTCTTGTAGATTGTCTTGGTCCATATGTATTAAAAGGTCGAACTATTTTAATTGGTAATTTAAAAGATTTAAAAAATGATAATGCCAAATGGTCAGCTGCTATTTTGCTAGCCGCGTAAGGTGACTGAGCTGATAGCTGATGTTTTTCTGTTATAGGTAACTTTTCTGGGGTACCATATACTTCGCTTGTTGACGTATGTATTAAGCTTTTTAAATTTTTAAGTTTTTTACTTACGCTTAAAATATTTAATAATCCATTTACATTTGTATCTATATAGGATTGTGGAGCGTGATAAGAATATGGAATACCAATTAATGCTGCTAGATTAAAGACAATTTCAGTTTTTTTATTAATACTTTTTTCAATAAATTCTTTGTCCCTAATGTCTCCAGAAACTATTTCGATCTGATTAAGTACGTTTTTATCAATAGTTTCAAGCCAACCGTAATTATTCAAAAAATTATATTGAACAAGACATTTTATTTTATGTCCATCTTTAACTAATCTTTCGGCTAAATGAGAGCCTATAAAACCTTCTGAACCAGTTAAAAAAATATTCATTAGAAGCTGTGGTCTCCAAAAATAGAGCCGTCTTTTTTTCTAAAACTTACCCAAAAACACTCGCAACCAGGTGTTTTAAGTCTTAAATGCCAACTCAGAAAATTCAATTTTTTTCTTATCGTCTTTTTAATATCTATAATTTTTGATAAATTTACTGTTAGAACAGATCCAGAATTAATTTTAACATTAATTTTTTTGTGAAATTTTTCTGAATATACGTCTAATACACCACTAAAAACTTCGTTATTAGAATATTCGTAATTATCATTTGCAATCATTATAATTGTCTCAAAATTTTCAGCTATGTATCCGTGTCCCCAATGAGTATATTTTTTTGGATATATTGTTGATTTTGCTCCACTAGCTATATCAACTGAATAATTATTCTTTAAATTTCTAACTTTATAAACAAAGGATGTGTTCAGTCTGGATGGTATTTTATTTCCTTTAAACTTTAAACTCTTGAATTCTTCATTTTTTTTAAAAGGTATAATGATTTTTTTTTTTAGTTTTTTTTTCGAAATTTCTGTCACTTCTTTAACTGGTGTTAGTTTTTCTTCATGAAAATTTTTTGTAAATGTTTCTGCAGTAAATTTTCCCTCGCAAGAAGTCGGAAAAATTTTAAGTTGTAGATCTAAGTCCTTATTTCTGTATCCTGTCATTTTAGATTGGAAAGGAAATTTTTTATCATTTGGACAATAATCTTTAGATACTATTCTTGGAAAGGAATGAGTCGTTTCAAATATATTCTTTTTATAAAAATAATTTCCTACTACCATACGTGGTATAATAGAGTTGTGTTCTACTTCAACTGAAACAAAATCTGTGTTTTTAAATTTTGCATTTTTAAATAAATCTTTAATAAAAAAAATTTTTGATCCAAAAGGATTTAGAAAATTTATATCAACTTTTTTGCTATTTTTAATTTTTCCAGCATCATTTAATATTTTTACTGTTAAGAAACTTTTTTCTGGTTTTTTATTGCCAACAAAAAAATGAAAAAAAGGTGTTACACCTTTGTCAAACTTACAAGTCCAATTAGTTTCTTCTGTGTATATTTTATTTTGTATTTCAGAATTATTCTTTATTCTGCCAGCACTATGTACTGAGCTATAAAAATTACCAGATTTATATATTCCTATAATAGCTGGAAAAGGAAAACTTAGTTTTTCTAATGAAACAATTTCAATATTCACCATCCCATATAAATTTTTAATTCTAATCTTATTTTTATTTAAAATTTGAGAGATAGAGTGTTGATTATGATAATCAAAAATTTTCTCTTCGTGGTGACAAATAAGTTCACCAGTATGATCATGAATTTTTATAAAAAGTTTAAGGTATTTAGTTTGAATTTTATTTTTATTGGTCCAATAGTTAAAAAATACAATATTCAGATCATTGCTTTTTGATAACATTAAGGGAAATACAGCTGATGCTACATAATGAGATTTTTGTTTAACACTTTTAAAACCCTCTTTTAAAGATATAAATCCTCTATTTTTCATTTTTTAAAAATATTTAATTTTTTTTAACATTTCTAAAGATTCCTTAACAGATTTTTTTTGGGTAACCAAATGCTTTATTTTAAATATATTTTTTTTTCTTAGCATCAATTAAATTTAAAATTTATTATTTTTTTAAGTATTATAGGATCAATATTAGATATGATTTTATTCTCATTAAAATATAATTGAGAAACTGGTTTTTTTATACTAGATAAAATCTCCTTAGTTTTATTTGTGGGTTTTAGCCCTAGCTTTCTTAATAAAATTTTTATACTTTTATTCGGTTTATTAATCAAATCACTGTAATTTAAATGAATTAAATTTTTTGTTTTTGCTAATTCATCATAACTACATAATAAATATATCGCACTTTTTGTGCTCTCATTAGCTTTAGACCAAAACTTTACGTATTTCTTTTTCATCCAATATGGATACATTGCATTATTAATTTTAATTGCTGGCCAAAATAATTTCAGATAGTTCTTATTTCTAAACCACTTTTTTTTGATAATTGAATTTATTATTTCAAAATGGTTTCTTTTTGTATTTATAATCTTTATTTTTGAATTATTTTCAGAATATTTACTAAGTTCAATACTTGGGCTTTTAATAACAAAATTTATTTCATTTTTCTTTAAATAATCTTGTAATTTAGTTCCAGGAAGATTGAATTTATGTTTTTCTTTTATTTCTGACTCTGTTTTATATGAACGAATACTGCTGTTCTCTCCTTTTCTCAAGTTAATAGATCTTCCGGTAACTAAGTTCAAAAGATTGCCTAACAAATACCTCTCAAAAAGTTTTTTCCAAATTTCTTTTGAGATTTTTCCATACATATTAAATATATAATTTATAATCTCTGGCTCATACCAATACTCAGTTTTTTTACATGAACCTAAAATTTTACCTAAGATAGATGTTCCACTTCTAGCTGGTCCAGCTATAATTATAATTCTTTTTATATTATTTAAACTATCCATAATTTAATTAGGTAAAATCTTTTTATTTTCAATTTTGTAAATCTTATCACAATACCTTAGGAAGTTCATTTGATGACTTATTATTATAATTGTGAACTTACCTTTTAATTCATTTATTTGCTCTGCAATATAGTTTTCATTTTCTTTATCAAGTGAACTGGTAGCTTCATCTAAAATCAAAAAATTTTTTCCATGGTAAAATGTTCTAGCTAATGCTAGCCTTTTATTTTGCCCGCCTGATAATCTTATGCCATTTTCACCTATTAATGTTTCAACTCCTCGATCTAATCTCTGAATTACTTTTGTTAAATTTGAATTATGAATAGATTTTTCCAATTTATTTTTATCAATTTTTTTTATGTCTTCCTCAAGAGCAATATTAGTTTGGACGCTCTCATCTAAAACTATCGGTTCTTGTGGAAGATATGCAATGTTTCCCATTAGATTTGACGAGTAGTTCTGAACTGACATTCCATTAATTAAAATTTTTCCATCAGAGGGCTCGAGAAGACCCAAGAGAATATCAACAAATGTTGTTTTCCCCGAGCCAGATTCCCCAACTATTCCAATACATTGATTTTTTTTAATCTCAAAATTTAAGTTTTCAAAAACTTGCTCTTTTGAATTGCGGTAAATAAATTTCACATTCTCAAATTTTATATTTTCAATTTCCTTAAAATTCTTCTCTGATTTTTTTTTCTTTTCTAATGATCTATTATTATTTTTTTTGATATCATTTAAAACAATTCCTACTGAGGGTATAAAATGGGAAATCCTATTAAAACAATTAACAATAAGAGATATACTAGGCAAAATTCTTAAACCTGCAAAAATAAACACACTTATAGTAGGAATATAATTTTGCATATCTAAATTTCTCATATTTAAAAAAAACATGACTGTTACTGCGAATGTTACTAAAACAAATTCAAAAATATATCTTGGACTATCGCTTATCAAAAATGATTTTGCTTGTTTGTTTGCAGCTATAAGTGCAAAATTGAGTAATTTTTCTCTGAAAAAATTATCTTTAGATAGAAACCTAATTTCTTTTGATCCTCTTAAACCAGAGTCTGCGTTTTTAAAAATACCTTTTATAGCCTCAATTCTAATATCACCTAATTTGAAATTAATAGGTTTTAAAACTTTTTCATAAATTATAATAATCGGTGAGATTACCAATATAATATAAGATAGTATTACAAAATCATGAAAAAATAAAAACAGAAATACAAATGATAGTATTATAATTTCACTAATTGATTTTAAAGTTAACTCAACACAAGTTAGGGTATGAGAACAAAGTTCTCGAATATTTCTAATGTAAACTGCTACGTTTCTATTTATATATTCCTCATAGTCCATTTTTTGATAAACTAACATTAATCTAGATTGTAATTTTGCAAATTCTGTGTATGAAAAATATGCTATATACCATTTAATGAAAATCGACAAAAAAGTTTTTAATAAAAAAATTACGATTAGTAAGATAGAAACATAAAAAATAAAATCTTTTTCACTTAAATTGTCAAAATTAAAAATAAAATTAAAATTAGTAAAAGAGTCTAATTTTAATATCGAAGATACATAAGGTGCAATTAACCCTAATCCTAATAATTCGATAAAACCAGATAGTAAAATTAATAAAACTAAGAAAATTAGTTTAGTTTTTTTAACTCCAAGAATGTAAATTAAGTCTTCTATATTCTTTATATTTGAAAACATCTAAACTATTTTTGATTACTTTTTAAAATATTTTTAATTAATGAATTTCCTGGATCATAATGCATAATTTCAGGAACAATTTTTTGTTTAATATCAATCCATTCTTCTTCTGAAAAGTTATATACATTATGTAAAGTTTTAGTTATTAAATCCTTATTCATTTCGTTTGTCCAAAAGGGTCCGGTATTCATAAAATTTTTGGGGTAACCAAACGGGATTACAGGTAATATTTCGTTACTTTTTACCCAATTATCATCTAAACTTCCATATGGGAAGCATGCACATTTTATTCCTCTAGCTAATGCCTCGTACCCTAAAGTGCTGTATAAAAAAACTATCATCTTATGGTTATCTAAAAAGGAGTGACTACTATTATTATCTTTATTTATATACTTCCAATTTCCTTCTACTAAATCTTTTCTGTAATGTTCTTCTAAAACATCTTTTGGAAGAATGAATAGTTCTAGATCTTTAGTTTTACAAAAATTATATAGGATATTAAAAACAGCAACTTCATTTTTTGCAACTTCTCTCTGAATTTTGTACTCTTTCATTCTAGATTGAGAAATGTAAAGAACTGAATTATTTTTTTTAATATTATCATTTTTTGGTTGGCAATTATTTAGAACTGATCCTGCAACAATTATATTAAATTTGAAATTTTTTTGTATTTTCTCTTTAATTGAGTTGCCGAAAACAAAAAGGTGATCGATATTAAATGATTTCAAATTACTAGGTTTATTATCAAAAAGTGTATAATACTCCTTCGAAGTTCTCATGCCTGCTTGAATTGATATATAGCAGGGATCTGGATAAATATTCTTTAGTTGATAAAATGATGGATCATTATCGATATAATTAATTACGAATTTTGGATTAACGTGTTTTATATAATTTATTTTGTAATTAATTTTTAAGTTTTTTAATCCATTTTTCCAAAAAGTGAGGAAAAGAATAAATAAATTTATTCTCTCATATCTAACATATAATATTTCACTCTCTTCTTTTAAAATTATCTTATAAAGAAAATTTGCTGATACTCCATTATAAATCAAAAAAGTTTTTTTTTCGGGTTTAATGAATGTCCATCTTATGGAGATAATCTTTCTAATAATTGATAGAACTTTTATCATTAAAATCTTAATAATTTTGCATAGCTCCGCACTTTGTAAAAGATACTTTTACACTGATTTTGTTTCTCATTTATATAGGTTTAAATAAAAATTCCTTTTTACTTATTGTCGTATTTAAATTGCCTAATAAAATTTTAATCTTGTTTTTTTGTAGATCAATAATTTTAAAAATCATTTCACAGAATGGACCAGATGAAAATTTATAATTAGAATTAATTTTCAAATCAAAAATATTTTGTGATAAATATCCTCTTTTATTTTCAAGATTTCTACAAACATTGATAAAATTTTTTATATCTTCTTGTGATTGATAGAAGCCTTCTAAAAAATATTTAAGACCTCTTAAAAATTTTAGTTTGTTTAAAGAACCAGTTTTTTTGAAATCTTCATGATAACAAAACATATAATCATCAAGTAAATTTTGTTCTTTTTTTACTAATGCGTTTTTTTGATATTTCTGAATGATTATTTTTGGAATATAATAATTTAGTTCTTTGCTGAATTTTTTTTTAAAATCTTTTTTTAAGTAATCTAATTTTTTTTTATCGAACTTAATCACTATCCACATTATTTATCCTTTAATTCAGCTTTTAAATCGTCATACTCTTTCATTTTTTTCTTCATGAAATTGATAGTCAATTTAGTTTTTTCAGAAATGCCTCTTGGGGTTAGAATATAAATATAATTAATTTTATTGGGGTTTTTTTCAAAATTTTTCATTTTTATCAGCCCTTTATTTTTTAGAGCTTTTAAACAATAATTTAGTTTTCCTAAGCTAAATCCTAGCTCTGTAGCTAATTCTCTCTGAGTAGATTTTGGTTTATTCTTTATGACTCTTAAAACGTTAAAGTGATCTTGTTTATTTTTCATATTGTTCAAATATTGAACAAACTAACTTAGATTAGCTTTGCTGTCAATGTTCATATATTGAACAAATCAGACTTGTTTTTGCCAAATTGAATTATCTCTAAATTGATTTACTTTTTTGAGACTTAAGTCCTGTAATGTTTTCTCTATATTCTGATGAGTGTTACCCCTAGTTTCGACTAAAATCGATATATCATCAATTTTTTTGATAGTTTCATTTAATCCATTTATTATATCTAATTCATTTCCATCCACATCTATTTTTATTAAATTTGGAGGCCTGATGAGTTTTTGCATTATTAAAAAATCAACTGACAAACCTAAAGTTTTAAAATTTATCATTTTCTTTTTTTTAGAAAATTCACTTCTATTTATTAAATCATGTTTAATTTGACTATCGTTAAATGTTGAATTTGCCTCTCCTGCAGTAGGGTCAAGTTGAAAAAAATCAGAAATAACAAATTTATCTGAAATTGGATTTGGAATTAGATATATTTTTTTTTCTAATTCATTTAATTTTATATTTTGTGAAAGTAAATTTAAATTTCTGTATGAAGGCTCAAAAGCATAAACATCGGTTTCAAATTTTTTTGCATAATAAATAGAATATATGCCTACGTTTGCACCAATATCATAAAAACATTTTTTGTTTGAACCATATTGATCCATCCACTTTAATGTTTCTGGTTCTTTTGTAAAAAAAGTTTTTGCTCTAAAACTTGAAATTTGAGTGGGGCAGTGAAATTTTATAATTTTATTTGGATTATTAGATATCTGAATATCTCTGGAAATATTTTTATCTATACTTTTTTGCATTATTTCTTGCCAATAAGTATCATGATTTCTTTTATCTATAATTTTCAAAAAACTCGAATACAGGTCTCCAATAAAAATTAAAATCCTTAAAGGTAAATGGGTAATAGCTCTGAGAATTTTAATAATTTTTAAAGTAAGTTTCATCTAGAGTTTTACTATTTAAATTTTTCTCCGATATAAAAAACGTAAAACTAATCTTCCTTGCTTGCTAGGTCTTGATCCTCTATGAACACCTATCTCGTCAAATATCAAAGCACTACCTTTTTTCATTTGAAAGTCAAACTTTCTTGTATCTTTAGTTTTTTCTTCAACAAACTCAGAATTTTCAATAAAAATATCATATCTTTCTTTTCCAATTTTTTGAATTATCAAATCCCTAATAGGATTTTTTAAAACTAAAGATCTTAAATCTTCTAATCTCCAATAAACAGAAACATCAATTTTTTTTTCTTCGATTAAAGAAGTAACAGCCTTAACGACATGATGGCTATAAGGTATATATGCTAGGCTTCCATTTTCACTTTCTACATCAGTCATATAGAAAAAAAATTTAATTGACATAGCATCAAGATTTCTTTTTTTTGTATTTTTTTCTAAATCTTTAAAACCAATATCATTATGCCAATCAATAATATTCTTATCAGATTTTTTACTATAATAACTATCTATCATGTGTAGCTCTGCTTGATGACTAAAAATCTTTTCTGCAATTATTTTAAGTTTTAAATCTTTTGCAATCTTTTTTAAAACCATAGATTTATAAATTTTATTAAAATCTAATTTTATTAGTTTGATTATATTAGCGCGAAAATTTATAGGGAAATGACCTTGAGTATCTGCCTTAGCTATCTTTTGATCAGAGATATACTGAAGAACCTTTTTTGCGTTAAAAAAATGGTTAGATTTTAAATAATCATTTATTGAAACAATCCCAGATTCTTTTACATTATTAGAAATATTATTTAATTCTTTTTCGTTCATTTAATTAGTCGACAGTTTTTACCATACATATTTATTACTAGGAATCCTATGTCTTTCAACATTAAATTCACTAATTCCAACACCCAAAGCTAGTTTCTCAAAATCTGTTAAATGAGATAAAGTTTTTTTATACCTTCTTTTAATTGTTTTTTTTAAATTCCTTATATTTTTAATATTTCCAATGCTATTTTTGAAATATCTTTTATCCACTTTTTCATATCTAATATTGTTTTTAACTGATGTGCATTTAACTAATAAAAAATTATTAAATAATAAAATCGGTTCTATACTTTTTCTTCCATCAAAAAAACCTGCTTTCAATATCTTAATCATAAAATAATATTTACCTGGTTTGCTATTAGTATTTTTAATATTAAAATGTGTTATTTTTTTTGAATTCTTTTTAATAGAATCGAAATCGTATGGGTGCAGTTTTATCACTCTATGAATTTTGTTTTTTTTACAAAAAGATGCTTGTTTTTTACAAACAACTTTATTTTTAATTTTAAAAAAAATATCTTTTTTGGGCAGTCTATTTAATTTTTTTTTCACAAGTTTACTTAAATTTGTTCAATTATTGAACAATATAGCGTAATTTTCTTTATTACTCAATATTATACTTGGAATTTATATTGATATAATGTAGTGGAAGTATTAGTTTAATGATGATGAATAAAGAAAATTTTAAATTACAAAGAGTAGTTATGGAAGTTTTTGGAGGATGTAATTACACTTGTCAAATGTGTCCTCAATCTAATCCAGGGCGTGGCAAAAATTTTTTAAGGAAAATGAATTTGAATGAATTTGAAAAAATATTAGACATGATCGTGCCTAAATATGGAAACCCTCTTATAAATTTAGAAGGTAGCGGTGAACCTACAATGGCTAAAGATCTAGCCAAATATGTTAAAGCAGTAAAATCAAGAAATTTAAAATGCTATATGTATTGTAACGGTGCAAAATTAAATGGCAGTTTCATGAATGAGGTAATAGATGCTGGAATTGATTTTATTAGATTTAGTATGATCGGTTATAACAAAGAAAAATATAAAAAATGGATGAACATAGACAATTTTGATTTAATTTTAGATAATATTAAAGAAGCTCGAGATTATATAAATAAGGTTAAAAGTAATTGCAAGCTTGCTACTTACCACCTCGTTACCAACAATAATCAAATTGAATATGAAATTGAAGAATATAAAAACAATGTCGTAAAAGAAACAAATGTTCTCGCTTATATTTGGAAAATGCATAATTGGAGCGGAAACTATGAAAATGCAAATGCTAGAAAAAAAACTCAAAGACGAACTTGCGGTAGACCGTCTGCGCCAGAATTGACTGTTAGAGCTGGAGGGGAAGCTGGTAGAACTGGCGGAGTTGTACCGTGTTGCCAAACTTTAGGTCCGCCAAATGAAGCAAAAAGTATTTTAGGACATTTGGATAACAACACTTTTGAAGAAGTATACTTTGGAAAAGAGTATGAAAAATTAAGAAAACTTCATAAAGAAAAAAAATTTGATGACATTGAATATTGTAAAAATTGTGATTTTTTATATGAAGATCCTGAAACTTTAATTTGGACTAATGATGAAACAGCTACGGTAAACCATATGCTTGGAACTCCAAAAGATTTCATTTTGACAGACTACGAATAAAAAACATCATTGGGATGAGAAAAAAGATTAGTTTAGCAATTATAGGGTGTGGAAATATAGCTTCAAGTCATATTGAGGCATTTAATAAACTAGGATTAAGTACAAATCATTGTGCTTCAAGACTTAATTCTACAAAAGTTAAACGGTTTGCTACAAAATATAAAATTAAAAATGTTTGGAAAGATCCTGTAAAACTTGCAAAAAACTCTAAATCATGGGATGGGATTGTTTTATCTTCTTCAACGAAATCTATACCGAAAATTTTGGAAATTTTAATTAAACAAAAAAAACCTGTTCTTGTAGAAAAGCCAGTTTCTATAGGCACAAAATATCTCTCAAAATTCAAGCTTAATTCACCTAAATTTGTAAGCGTAGGTTTTAATAGAAGATTTTATAACACAGTGGTAGAAGCAAAAAAATTTGTTAAAGAGAGCAAAGGACAAGTTTTATGTAATATGAAACTTCCAGTATTTGTAAAAAGAAAAAATTCTGAAATAAAAAAATTCAATAATATTTTTGAAAATGCAGTACATGGTATAGATGCTTTAAGATATATTTTTGGAGATCTTGAGGTTATTTATAAAAATAAGATTAGATTAAACAATTTTGACTCTGGCAGATTTGCAGTTTTAAAATCAAAAAAAAAACATATATGCAATCTTATTATAAACTCAAATTCTCCTGATAACTTTTCTCTTGAAATTGAAAATGGCATAGAAAGACTCTTATTGAAACCCTTTGAAAAATGTGAAATTTTTCGAGGCATAGCTGTGAAAGAACCAAATAAAAAATACCCGCTTAGGAGTTATTCTCCAAAACTAATTCGTTCTAGTCATGTCTTTGAAGGAATGAAAAAATTCAAAAATATTAAACCAGGTTTTTTTAAACAAGGTATTAATTTTTATAATAAAATTTGTGGTTCAAAAACAAAAAGCTCGGCTAACTTAACTGATGCTTATAAAGCTCAAAAGATTCTTGAAACAATTATGTAATCATTATTTGTTTTAAGTTTGATTTATTTCTTTTGTTCCAATGTTCGATAAAAGAATACAATATTTTTTCATAACATCTAACTGCTGTTTTAAGATCACATATCTGGTCTATTTTTTTATTTATCAATTTTTCATAAAGAACGTTTGTTGTGTCACTTTGTAACTTGTAATTTCCATTTAAAATTACTTTGTCTTTAAATATTGCTGAACCCTTTTTGTAATCTATTAAACAAATATTATTATTATCTCCAGTTATATTAATTTTCATAGAATTGTATTTCACATCTGAACAAATATTTAAAACATGATTTTTTCTAAATGTGACTTTTATCTTTCCATCCAAATCAAAGAAGCCTTCTCTTTTTGTTTTTTTCCAATTACTTAATTCAGAGTGGTTAATATCAATCGGATATTGGCCGGTCCAGGAATGAACGAGATCCACATAGTGACTTATGTTACATGCAATGCCCAAATTTCTACCTGTTATCTCTACTTTTAATTTATGATTAGAATAATCATTTATAATTTTTTTTTTTATTTTATTATGCCAATTACAATATCTTCTAGGAAAATTAACATATACATTTTTAAAATTGCTTTTTTTTAAAATTTCAAGATCTTTAATAGAATTGCAGATAGGTTTTTCTAATAAAATAAATCTTGAATTAAGACTGTCTACAATATTATTTAAAATTTCTATTCTTTGACTTGCGTCAGTTGAGATTATTGTGATATCAAAATTAATTTTAGAAAGATTATTTATATTATTTGAAACAAAGTTTATTGCGATTTTTTTTTCAAGACTTTTTAATTCATTTTTAAATTTTGAAAAATATTTATTAGATTTATCAAATAAATAAACATTGATTTCATCATTATTTAAATTTGATAAACCTTGTAAATGTCTTAAACCAATATTTCCTAAACCAATTATTAAAGCATTCATCATCTAATATTTTAATATTGAAAATTTTTTTCAGTGCATAAATCAAGCCAATTGAGCTATTAGTACTGGTCAGCTACACGCGTTACCGCGCTTACACATCCAGCCTATCAACGTAGTGGTCTACTACGGCTCTATGGGAAGAACTAGTTTTGAGGTGGGTTTCCCACTTAGATGCTTTCAGCGGTTATCCCTTCCATACTTAGCTACCCGGCACTGCAGCTGGCGCT
>PAFH01000022.1 GCA_002704145.1 Pelagibacteraceae bacterium
TTGTGTTCTTTAGCGCCTTTTACAACGATTTTTTTCAACATATTTTTTTATAAAATAATAATGATCTTATATTTATTAATCAATTATGATATAACATTTCAACTTTTAAAAAGTATAATCATAATAAAAGTCAAAATAATATGGCAGGAAGTTTAAATAAAGTACAATTAATAGGTCGTTTAGGCGCAGACCCCGATATCAAGCAAATGGTTAATGGTAAAAATGTTGCAAGATTAAGTATTGCAACCAGTCAATCATGGAAGGATAAATCTAGTGGAGAGAGAAAAGAAAAAACTGAGTGGCATAGAGTAGTGATTTTTAACGAAGGTTTAGTCAGTGTTGTACAACAATATTTAAAAAAAGGTGCTAATGTATATTTAGAGGGTCAACTTAGTACAAGAAAATGGAAAGATGAGTCTACTGGTCAAGACAAGTATTCTACTGAGATCGTTCTTCAAGGGTATAATTCTAGTTTAACTATGTTAGACAGCAGAAACAGCGGGTCTAATAATTCAAATTTAGTAAAAGAAAACAAAAGTTCTTTACCAAACGAAAATTTAAATCAAGATAGCTCTGATTTAGATGATGAAATTCCATTTTAAAATACATGGAAAAATCTTTATTAGAGAAAAATAAATCTTTTAAGCCTATTTTTGTTCAGGATGAGATGAGTTCTTCATATCTCTCTTACGCTATGAGTGTAATAGTGAGTAGAGCTCTACCAGATGTTAGAGATGGTTTGAAACCAGTGCATAGAAGAATAATATATGCAATGTATAAAGGTGGTTATGACTGGTCAAAATCATTTCGTAAGTCAGCAAGAATTGTAGGAGACGTAATTGGTAAGTATCATCCTCATGGAGATCAATCTGTTTACGATGCTTTAGTTAGATTAGTTCAAGAATTCTCAATGAGTTTACCTTTAATATCCGGGCAAGGAAATTTTGGATCCATCGATGGAGATCCGCCTGCTGCGATGAGATATACTGAAACTAAATTAGGAAAAATTGCACAATATTTAACTGAAGATTTAGAAAAAAATACTGTGCATTTTAGAAATAATTATGATGAAACAGAAAAAGAGCCTGAAGTATTACCTTCTCAATTTCCAAATATACTAGTTAATGGAGCAGGAGGTATTGCTGTTGGTATGGCGACAAGCATACCCCCACATAATCTTGGAGAAGTTATAAATGCCACGATTGCTTATATTGAAAATAAAGATATTACCATTAGTCAACTGATGAAACATATACCTGGTCCAGATTTTCCAACAGGTGGCATCATCATCGGGAAAGATATACTAAAGCAAGGATACAATAAGGGAAGAGGATCTTTTAAAATAAGGGGTGAAATAGATTTAGAGGAAAAAAAAGGTGGAAGAGAAAAATTAATAATTAAATCTATACCTTATCAAGTAAACAAATCTGTACTTATCGAAAAAATTGCTCAACTAGTTAGAGATAAAAAAATTGAGGGAATTAGAGACATTAGAGATGAATCTAACAGAGAGGGTATTAGAGTAGTTTTAGAATTAAGAAAAGCAATTGAGCCAGAGACTGTAAGAAGACAATTATACAAATTAACAAGCATAGAAAGTTCTTTCGGCTTCAATACTCTCGCTATTGTAAGTAACAAACCAAAAATATTAAATCTAAAGGAATTTATTTCTGAATTTTTGAAATTTAGAGAAGATACTGTTTTAAAGAGAATAAAATTTGATTTAAAAAAAGCTGAAGAACGAGCACATATTCTTATAGGTCTAGCAACATCAGTCGAAAATATTGATGAAACAATTAAGATAATTAAAAATTCAAAAGATACAGAAACTGCTAAAAAAAATCTTTTAACAAAGAAATGGAAAATAAAAAAGAGTATTAAATTAGTTTCTTCTATTGAAAAAAGAAAAGGAATTTCTACTTATCAACTATCTAAAATTCAAGTAAATGCTATTTTGGAACTTAGACTTCAAAAACTAACAGCATTTGGTATTGGTGAAATAGAAACTGAAATAAACAAGCTTTCAGAATTAATTCTCATCTACAATAAGATTATAAATTCTAAAAAAGAATTAAATAAACTTATTGTAAAAGAATTAGAAAATATTAAAGACAAATTTAGTTGCCAAAGAAGAACGAAAATAATCGATGCCGTTTTAAACTATAACATTGAGGAAACTATTCAAAAAGAATCTGTTGTAATTAGCATTACAAATCAAGGGTATATTAAGAGAAGTCCATTAAATTCATTAAAGGCTCAAAAAAGAGGCGGCAAAGGAAAGACTGGAATCTCCACAAGAGAAGAGGATTTTGTTGTTCAAATATTTACAGCTAACACACACACACCTGTATTGTTTTTTTCTACACAAGGGCTAGTTTACAAGATTAAAGCCCATAAAATTCCAGAAGGAACAGCTGCCTCAAAAGGTAAATCTATATTCAATTTACTACCGCTTAAAAGTCATCATTCAATAAGTTCTATAATGCCTCTTCCAGAAGATGAAGCAGAGTGGAAAAATTTAATGGTTATATTTGCTACTTCTAAAGGAAACGTAAGGAAGAATACTCTTGAAGATTTTATTAATATTAACAACAGTGGAAAAATTGCAATGAAATTGGATGAAGATGATAAAATTGTTAGTGTTAAAATATGTAAGGAAAATCAGGATATATTATTAAGTACTCAATTTGGAAAATGTATAAGATTTAAATCTAAGAAATTAAGATTGTTCAAAGGCAGGTCATCAAAAGGAATTAAAGGGATTAAATTAGGTGAAAATGATAAAGTGATTTCGTTATCAATAATAGATAACTCTGAAATCAATAAAAAAGTAATTAATAATGATAAAAAAATTAAAAACGGCGTTGAAAAGTTTATTTTGTCTGTATCAGAAAATGGTTATGGAAAAAGATCTTCATATTTAGACTATAGAGTTACAAATAGGGGAGGAAAAGGAATAATAGGTATCATTAACTCTCCTAGAAACGGTAATATCGCCGCTTCTTTGATGGTAAATGAATTAGATGAAATTATTTTATCTACAGATAAGGGCAGCATTATGAGATGTGCAGTTAAGGAAATAAGGGTCGCTGGAAGAAATACTCAAGGTGTACGTATAAAGAAATTATCTGGGAGTGAAAAAGTAGTTTCAGTTATTAAAATTGAAGATAATATTAAATAATTATGAAAACGGCGATATATCCAGGTACATTTGATCCAATTACGTTTGGACACATTGATGTTATTAAAAAATCTCTCAAAATTTTTGATAGACTCGTTGTTGCGTCAACAGATAATATAAGTAAAGATTATCATTTTTCTATCGAAGAAAGACTTATGATAATAAATGATTCTTTATTTAAAGATTTAAAATTTAAAAAAAATAAGATTAAGATTATATCATTTGATACACTTACAGTAGATTTATGTAAAAAATATAATGCCTCAGTAATTATCAGAGGTTTAAGAGCTGTTTCAGATTTTGAATATGAATATCAACTAGCTGGAATGAATAAAAAATTGAACTCTAGTATTGAAACAATATTTTTAATGTCAGATGTTGAAAATCAAATTATTTCATCTAAATTTGTTAAAGAAATTACAAAATTAAATGGGAATATTAACAAATTTGTTACTAAATCTACGGTAAAAAAGCTTAAGGCTAAATTATAATGAAAAAATTATTATATATATTTTTTTTTTATATTAGTTTATTAAATACTAATCTAAACGCAAATGAGGATATAATGATATTAAAAATTAAATACGGTGAAGTGCATATTGAGCTTTTTCCTGAAAAAGCCCCTAATCATGCAAAAAGATTTAAAGAATTTTCTGATCAAGGTAAATATGACAATGTAGTTTTTCACAGAGTTATAGATGGTTTTATGGCTCAGACTGGCGACATAAAATATGGAAATTCTTCTAGTCCAGATTTTAATTTATCACTTGCAGGAACAGGTGGTTCAGACTTACCAGATTTAAAAGCAGAGTTTTCTGATATTGCACATGAAAGAGGAACCATTTCAGCCGCAAGATCCTCAGACCCAAATAGTGCAAACAGCCAATTTTTTATATGTTTCGAAGCTGCACCACATTTAGATAGACAATATTCAGTTTTTGGAAAAGTTATAAAGGGAATGGAATTCGTTGATAAAATTAAAAGAGGCGATCGTAATAGCGGGACAGTATCTGATCCAGATAAAATTATAAGTTTAAGATCAAAATAATTTTAATGAACAATAAGAAATTTTCATTTGAGTTAATTGCTCAAAATGGAGATGCTAGACTTGGAAAAATAATAACATCAAGAGGCATTATCGATACCCCAGCTTTTATGCCAGTAGGTACGCAAGGTACTATTAAAGGAGTCTTTACAGATGATATAGTTAATACTGGCACTCAAATTATTTTAGGCAACACTTATCATTTATTATTAAGACCCGGCATAGATATTTTAGAAAAGTTTGAAGGTTTACATAAATTTATGAATTGGAACAAACCTATTTTAACGGATTCTGGCGGGTATCAAATCATGTCTTTGTCAGCAATGAATAAAATAGACGAAGAAGTTGGAGCAATTTTTAAATCACATATTGATGGAAGAAAGATTATTTTAAGTCCTGAAAAAAGTATCCAAGTGCAAAAATCTATTAATTCAGATATTATAATGGTTTTGGATCATTGTCCCAAATTAACTAAAGATAAAAAAGTTTTATCTAAAGCTATAACAACATCAACTAATTGGGCTAAGCGTTGTAAAGTTGAATTTGGCAATAACAAATCAAAAGCTTTATTTGGAATTGTTCAAGGTGGTTTATTTAAGGATCTAAGAGAGGAGAGTATAGATAAGTTGAAAAAAATTGGTTTCGATGGATATGCTATGGGAGGATTAGCAGTAGGAGAAAGTCAAAAACAAATGTTTAAAATTCTTTATGAAACAACAAGATTCATGCCAAAAAATAAGCCTCGATACCTTATGGGAGTGGGCACGCCTTCAGATATTCTTGGTGCAGTTAACTTCGGGATTGATATGTTTGATTGTGTTATGCCAACTCGATCTGGTCGAACAGGGTTAGCATTTACATGGGAAGGCAAATTAAATCTTAAAAATGCTAAGTATAAAAATGATAAATCACCCTTAGACCCAAAATGTAAGATTAGAGATCTACACAAATATTCAAAAAGTTATTTAAATCATTTAATTAAAACTAATGAGATGATGGCCTCTATGTTAATTTCTTTGCATAACATATACTTTTACCAACAATTTATGAGTGAAATTCGAAAAAATATTAATAGCGGCAATTTTAATACTTTTTATAAAAAATATATTGATTATTTTAACTAATTATAGTTTGAAATCTACCTAATAAGATTATAAAAGACTTTCGAGGGGCCCTTAGCTCAGTTGGTAGAGCACCTCCCTTTTAAGGAGGGTGTCGATGGTTCGAGTCCATCAGGGCTCACCACTAATTGTTTAAGCAGTTATACATTGTGTGGTGAAAAATTTACGCTTTAATGGGCGGATACTTTATAATTACCTCGTTTATCCAACTTTTAAGATTTTGAATTCTTTTTTCGCTTGAAGGATGAGTGCTTAAAAATGCTGGTGGTTCTTTACCTTTGTTTTTTTCTGACATTCTTTGCCAAAGTTTGACAGACTCTCTTATATCATACCCTGCTAATGATGAAAAAATTAATCCTAAATAGTCTGCCTCAGTTTCTTGTTTTCTTCCGAAAGGGTTAAATATCCCAATTTGGAAAATATCCATTCCAGTGTTTCGTCCAACAGTATTTCGAGTTCTGTTAATTGCACCACCTAAAAATATATCAGCTACTGTGGTTCCTAGATTTATAGTCATGGCTTGACTTGCTCTTTCCACAGAATGTTTTGCTACTGCATGAGCAATTTCATGACCCATTACTATAGATAAAGCATCTATATTTTTTGTGATTTTAAGTAAACCTGTATATACAGCGATCTTACCACCAGGCATACACCAAGCATTCACAACTTTATCATTGTCTACTAAAATATAATCCCATTCAAAATACTTGGTAGGATCTTCTTGATTTTTAATTGTAAAAAAAGAGCTAACAGCGAATTCAATTTTTTTTCCAATTTCCTTTATTTCATTTAATTGTTTTCCCTCTTTTATAATTTTCATTTTGGACCTAAATTTTTCATATGCAGCTGCCGCTTGTCTGTTTATTTTTGATTCAGGAATAATAGTTAACTGTTTTCTGTCTGTAATAGGTACTGTGGAACAGGATGGTAGTATTAATGATCCGCAACTACACCCAAATAAGCCAAGAAATTTTCTTCTATTTATGTTATACATTTTCTAGATTCATGATTTTAAATAATAAATTATTAATTGCAATTTTTATCTTAATTATTACTTTTATCATTTACTCAAGTTATTCATAAATAATGTCTAATAATACCATTAAAAAATCTATATTCGCTAAACTTAGAAATAATTTTATAGCTGGAATAGTTGTATTAATACCAATAGGAATTACATTATATTTAACATTATTTATTATAAAATTTTCTACAAGATTAATACCTAAAGAAATAAATCCTAATAATTATTTACCTTTTGATATTCCAGGGTTAGAAATTTTAATTGCTTTAATACTTATAACTTTAGTTGGATGGATTTCTTTGTCTTTCTTGGGTAGAAAATTTTTTGAACTTTTCAATAATATTTTAAAAAAGATACCAATTTTAAGAACAATTTATTCTGCGATTGGTCAAATGACTGAAAGTTTTACTAAAAATGAAAAAAGCAAAAGTAGCGTAGTCCTTTTAGAATATCCTCGACAAGGTATTTGGGCAGTTGGCTTTGCTACTAAAGAAAATAAAGGTATTATATCTAATAAGACAAAAGAAGATTTAATTAATGTTTTTGTTCCTACAACACCAAATCCCACTAGCGGCTTTTTATTAATGGTACCAAAAAAAGATCTAATATATTTAGATGTAAGTTTTGAACAAGCTTCAAAATTTATAGTATCGGCTGGAACATCAGATTTAAACTAGTCAACATTCTGGTTTATAACTTCAGCTTTATCAAATAACTTTAATAAAAATGAATACTCTAAGCTGTTCACATTGATATTCTTATTTCTTATGTATTTTTCAGCTTTTATAAAAAGATCTTCATGAACAATCGGATCTGCAAATCTAAAGTTTTTAATTCCACTCTGTTGATATCCTATTAAATCTCCAAACCCTCTTAACTTCATGTCTTCTTCAGCTATAAAGAAACCATCATTAGATTTTTTTAATATCTTAATTCTTTTTATAGCGTTTTTGCTCATACCTTCTTTAAATAATAGTATGCAAATTCCTTCCTTGCTGCCTCTGCCAACCCTGCCTCTCAACTGATGAAGTTGTGCCAAACCAAATTTATTAGCATCTTCTATGATTATTAAATTTGCATTAGGGAAATCAACTCCAACCTCAATAACTGTGGTTGAAACTAATATCAAAGTTTCTTTTTTTAAAAATTTATTTAGAATTAAATTCTTTTCTTCTTTTTCAAGAGATCCATGTAATAAACCAACTTTGTTTGGAAATTTTTTATTGATAATATCAAATTTTTTTTTTGCTGATGAGTATTCAAGAAATTGTGACTCCTCAATTAACGGACAAACCCAAAAAACTTGGTTTTGTAAAATTATTTGTTTTTTGATAAAAGGCCACAACTCATCTATTTTTTTTTCTGGTTTACTTAAAGTAATTATTTTTTTTCTATTTTTTGGTTTTTCGGTTATCTTCGAGACATCCATATCTCCATATACTGATAACATCATTGTTCTCGGAATTGGCGTGGCTGACATTAAAAGAACATCACAATTCATTCCTCCTTTTTTTGCTAAGTCAGATCTTTGTTTTACACCAAACTTATGTTGTTCATCAATTACAATTAATCCTAAATTTTTAAAATTAATTTTTTTTTGAAATAAAGAATGGGTTCCAATTACAACATCTATATTACCTTTTTCTAAACTTTCCATAATTTCCTTTTTTTCGAAAGGAGGTGTTTTGCCAGTTAAGAAACTAATACTTATATTAGACCCTTCGTAAATTTTTTTAGCAAGTATATAATGTTGTCTAGCTAAAATTTCTGTCGGAGCCATTAATGCGCATTGGTAATTAGACTCTTTAACATTAGCAATTGACAATAACGATACAATAGTTTTACCAGAGCCAACATCACCCTGAATAATCCTAAACATTCTCGTGTTTGATTTTAAGTCGAAATTAATTTCTTCTAAAACTTTTTTTTGACTATTAGTCAATACAAAAGGTAAATGTTTAACTATTTTTTTTGATAAAAAAGATTTAAAAATTTTTTTTTTCTTTCCTTTTTTTATTTTTTTTCTATTTTCAGATAAAACTAACAAATTTGCACATATTTCATCAAAAACTAATCTTTTATAAGAAGTAGAGATATTGCTTTGAGCATCTTTAGTTTTATGTAACGCAATAATATTTTCTTTCCATCTTAGAAATTTGTTTTCTTTGAGAAACTCGCTTTCTAACCAATCTTGAATATCTGGTAAGTTTTCAATTACTTGTTCAGATATTTTTCTATATTTCTTTTCGTTGATTCCTTTAGTAAGATTGTATTTTGGAATTATCTTTTTAATATAATCTTTTTTATCAATAGAAGTGACATATTCTGGATTGGTAATTTGATATCTTCCTTTAAAGTAACCTATTTTTCCACTGATTAATAAAGTTTTATTAATTGAGAAAAGTTTTCTTAAATATCCTTCTCTACTATTGAAATATACAATGTCTATAATTCCTGTTTCATCAATACATATAATTTTGTTCGGTAAATTTCTTTTTCTTGGAAAATTAATCTTGTTTACTTGAACTTTAATGGTTTGTATTTTTCCTATCTCTAAATCTTTTAGATTAACTATTTTTGATCTATCAGTTTCTGAATAAGGTAAATTCAGTAGAATATCTTTAATCTTTTCAATTTTCTTCTTTTTTAAATATTTAGAGAGTTGTTTTCCGACACCTTTTAAATTATTTACGTTATTAAAAATGATATCTTTTTTTAATAAATTCATTAATATTTGTATATTATACTTTATGTATGAAAAAATTAGAAATATTTAAAAAAAAATTGTTATACAGATCAAATTATAGAGGCACAAAAGAAATGGACTTATTGCTCGGTAATTTTGTTGAAAAATTTATTGATGATTTCAATGAATCTGAACTTAATGAGCTTGCTAAATTTTTAGATTATGAAGATGAAATTATACTAAACTATTATCAAAATGGCGTTGTAGATAAAGACATAGATAAAAATAAAATCTCAAAAATTTTTAAAAATTACAACTTGTGATGGCGGAGAGGGTGGGATTCGAACCCACGAACGAGTTGCCCCGTTGCTGGTTTTCAAGACCAGTGCTTTCAACCGCTCAGCCACCTCTCCTTAAAATGATTTAGCTTTCTTTTTATTACTATCAAAGTTGATAAATAACAATAATCAAATAAGTTTTTCTGATACTAGTTAATATTCTATATTTATGATATTTAAAAAAATGCTTAAAAACTTAATAACTATTAATATACTATCTTTATTATTAATAGCCAAGACACTAGCTTCGTCAGATTACCCTGAGTTTGATAGTTGGGTTAAAAATTTCAAAAAAGATGCGATCAACGAAGGTATTTCTAAAAAAGTTGTAGAGGAATTGATGAGTGAAGCTAAATTTTTACCAAAGGTAATTGAATATGATAGGTATCAACCAGAATTTTATGAAAGCACAGAAGTTTATATAAAAAAAAGATCAAACAAAAACAAAGTAAAAAAAGGAATGAATTTATACAAGAAAGAAAAAAAAATAATAAATAAAATTTCACTTGAATTTTCAGTTGAGAGAGAACTTTTAATGGCTTTAATGGGTATAGAAACAAATTATGGGAAGTATTTAGGCAAAATGGATATAATTTCATCATTAGCTACATTAAGTTTTGATAGAAGGAGAAGTGAATTTTTTACAAAAGAATTAATTATACTTCTTAAGTTAGTAGACAATCAAACTGTTAAAAAAGAGATATTATTTGGTTCCTGGGCTGGAGCCTTTGGTAATTTTCAATTTATGCCTAGAACAATAAGAAATTATGCAATAGATTATAATAAAAATACCGTAATAGAATTAAAAAGAACGGAAGACTCTTTTGCGTCAGCAGCAAATTATTTAAAACAAATTGGTTGGAAAAAAAACCAACCTTGTTTTACTGAAATTCAAATTAAAAAAAATATTCCTGAAAAATACCTTAATTCATCAGCAAGAAAAATTAAAAATAAAAAAAAAATTAAATTCTTTAAAAAGTACATATTAAATTTTAATGAATTAGGCCTCAATGATAAACTAGAAGCAGCAATAATTACACCTGATAAAGATATTATACCTGGTGCAAATACTTATAAGCCAGCTTATTTAGTCTATAGCAATTATGAAAAAATTCTAAATTGGAATAGATCTTTGAGGTTTGCTTTAGCAGTTTGCACTCTCAAAAACAGATTTAAAAATGCTATATAGATTTGTTATACTTTTTATTATTTTATCATCTTGTGCTAGTAATTATAATTATTCAAATCCTAAAACTACATATAATTCTAAAGGTTTTGCTTATATTTATAATGAGAGTGATTTTAATAACAAACTAATTAAAACAAAATTTAATAATATGAGCTTAGAAGTTTCTCATGATAAGCTTAAAAGAGGAGCTTTAATAAAGATTATTAATCCTAAAAATAATAAATCTATTATTTTAATGAATAAAAAAAAAAGTAAATATCCTGATCTTTATAATATATTAATTACTGAGGCAGTTTTAGATAATCTTAAGTTAAATAAAGATTTACCTTTTGTTGAAATTATTGAGGTAAAAAAAAATAAATCTTTTGTAGCAAAAAAAACTAAAATGTTTAAAGAAGAAGAAAAAACCTTTTCAAATGCTCCTGTTGAATTGGTTAAAATTGATAATATATCAAAAAATAAAAAAAAAGATAAAATAAGTAATAATAGAATATATATTGTTGTAGCTGAATTTTATTCAAGAAATTCTGCAAATTTATTAAAAAAGAGAATCACTAAAGAATTGCCTAATTTAGAATCCAAAAAGATGTTTATAAAAACAAAAAAACTAAATAAAACTAGTCTATTAATGGGCCCATATAGTTCTGTTAATTTAATGAAAAATGATTACATTCAATTACAAAATTTTGGTTTTGAAGAAATGGATATTAGCATTAATGAATAAATTATTTTGGTTTATTTTAATTATATTTTTTAATGTTTTCACATTTTCATATTCAGAAATAACAATTAATGCAAGAACGGCAATTGTCGTAGATTATCACTCTGATGAGATTTTGTATGAAAACGACCCTGATGCACAAATATATCCTGCTTCAATGACAAAAATAATGACTTCAATAATTGCTTTTGATTTGCTTAAAAAAGATAAGATTTCTTTAGACGACAAGTTTGTTATTTCAGAGAATGCTTGGAGACTATCTCAGAGCGGTTATTCCTCTATGTTCATAATGGTTAATGACGAGGTTACAGTGGAAGACCTTTTGAAAGGAATAATTATCGCCTCTGGTAATGACGCTTGTGTAGCACTAGCTGAAGGTATAGCAGGTTCAGAAGAAACTTTTGCTGAAATGATGAATGATAAAGCAGCAGAAATAGGAATGACATCTACAAATTTTTCTAATTCTTCAGGAATTAATGATCCTGATAATTATTCTACCGTTAGAGACATTGCATTAATGTCTAAGTATTTAATAAAAAATTACCCAAACTTTTATACTTTGTATGCTGAAAAAACTTTTACATGGGATCGAACTGGAGGTGAACCAATTAAACAAGGAAATAGAAATCCACTACTTTATAAAAATATTGGAGTAGATGGCATTAAAACTGGATATCTGGCTGTAGAAAAATATTCACTTGCTAGCACAATGCAAAAAGATACTAGAAGAATAATTGCAGTTGGATCTGGTTTTCCAACAAAAAATTTACGTAGCTCAGAGTCTAAAAAACTCTTAAATTTAGGTTTTAGAAATACTAACACTTATGAAATTTCAAAAAAAGGAGAAACTTTTTTTGAACTAGATACTTGGCTAGGAAATAAAGATAAAATAAAAGCATCAACCACAGAGGATTATTATATAACAATTAACAAAAAAGATGTTAGACATTTTAAAGTTCATTTACAATATACAGGTCCGATTAAAGCACCAATTAAAAAAGACGAAGAAATTGCTAATTTAATTATTTCCGATAAAGAAGGAGTGATCAAATCATTGCCTTTATATGCCCAAGAAAAAATAACTAAAGTAAATTTTTTTAAAAGTTTACTCATGTCATTAAATTATTTGATTTGGGGAGATGTTTAAAAAAAAACCCTTTTTTATAGTTTTTGAAGGTGTTGAGGGTTGTGGTAAATCTTATCAAAGCAAAAAACTTAAAAAATATTTAGAGAAAAAAGGAATTAGTCCAGTACTTACTAGAGAACCTGGTGGAACAAGAAGTGCTGAGTCAATAAGGAAATTAATTCTTCAGGATTATTTTAAAAAAGGTAATAAAGAAAAATTTGATAAATATACTGATACCTTACTTTATTTAGCGGCAAGAAATGAGCACGTTAAAAATAAAATTATTCCAGCACTAAAAAGAAAAAAAATTGTAATCTGTGATAGATTTACCGATTCTACTCTAGCATATCAAGTTTACGGTAAAAAAGTTGATAAATTATTTATTGATACGATACATAAAAAAATTTTAAGAAATCTAAAACCTGATTTAACTTTTATTTTAAAAGTAACTCCTAAAATATCAAAACTTAGGTTATCAAAACGAAAAACAAAAAATAGATATGATAATTTTTCTCAAAAGTTTTATACAAAAGTACAAAATTATTTTTTAAGATTGGCTAAAAATAAAAAAAATTATTTTATATTAGAGTCTTCTGCAAATGATATTAATCTAGAAGTTAAAATTTTGAAATTAACTTTAAAACGACTAGGAATAAAATGACTGAAATCTCTGCCCCGCAAGAAACAAATTCTAGTACATTGATTGGGTTATTAAAAGAATTTGATTTTCTTATAAATGCATATTCAAAAGATAAGCTACCTAAAGTCATAATGTTAAGTGGAAAAAAAGGTATTGGTAAGAGTACTATGATAAAACATTTTCTAGGCAATGTTTTTGATAAAATTAATTATGATATAAAAAATAAAGTTTTGAATTTGAATACCCCCTTTTTTACTCAATTTATTAATAAGATTAATGAAAATATTGTTTACCTCGAAGGAAGTAGTTTTTCTAAAGTTAATATAGAGGATATACGTTATTTAAAATCTAAAATACAAAAAACTAATATTTCGTCTTATAAGCGGTTTATAATACTAGATGATGTTGAAGTTTTTAATACAAATTGTCTTAATGCTTTATTAAAAACTATTGAAGAACCTTCAACTAATAATCATTTCATTCTAATTAATAATGAAACCAGTCCTTTAATTAAAACAATTGTTTCAAGAACTTTGCATTTAAAAATCAAATTAACAGAAGAAGAAAGAATAAGAGCAATTGAATACCTTTTAAAAAAAAAAAATTCAGATATTTTTATTGACTACAAAAATACTGATTTAACACCTGGTAATTTTGTTTCATTTAATAAAATATGCTTTGAAAATAATATCAATTTTGATGATAACTTTATTAAGAATATTGAAATTTTAATTAAATTATATAAAAAACATAAAAATAAAGACTTTACAAATTTGATTTTATTTTTAGTAGATTGGTACTTTTTAAACCAAAAAAAAAATAATTATAATATTGAGAGGGTTATACAAAAAAAATTGTTTATTTTAAGAAGTATAAATGATTTTATTTTTTTAAATCTTAATCAAAACTCTTTAATAAACGCAATTAGTAATAAACTATATAATGAGTAAAAATTTTTACATAACTACACCAATATATTACCCTTCTGGGAAACCTCATATGGGCCATGCTTATTCAAGTATAGTTGCTGATATTTTTGCAAGATTTAAAAAATTAGAAGGATATAACGTTTTATTTCTTACAGGTACCGATGAGCATGGTCTTAAGATTCAAAGAGAAGCTGAAAAAAAACAAAAGAGTCCAAAAGAATTTTGCGATGAGCTTTCTCAAAAATTTAGAAATTTATCAAAAACATTAAATCTTTCAAATAATGATTTTATAAGAACAACTGAAAAAAGACATTTTAATTCTGTAGAGGAAATATGGAATAGACTAGTTAAATCTGGTGATATTTATCTTGGTAAATACAGTGGATGGTATTCAGTATCTGATGAAGCATATTATGATGAAGATGAAATTGAAACTATCGATGGAAAAAAAATATCAAAAGTATCTGGTTCAAAAGTTGATTGGGTAGAGGAGGAATCATTTTTTTTTAAACTATCTTCATGGACAGAAAAATTATTAAATCATTATAACGAAAATAAAAACTTTATTTTACCCACGTCTAGAAAAAATGAAGTTATAAACTTTGTAAAAAAAGGTTTAAAAGATTTATCAGTTAGTAGAACTTCATTTTCTTGGGGTATACCGGTTCCTAATAATAAAAAACATATAATATACGTGTGGTTGGATGCCTTAACTAATTACTTAAGTGCTATAAATTTTCCAAATATTAATGATAAAAAGTATAAAGATTTTTGGCCTGCAAATATTCATATTATTGGAAAAGATATTTTAAGATTTCATGCTGTTTATTGGCCAGCTTTTCTTTTAGCAGCGAAATTGCCTTTGCCTAAAAGAATATTTAGCCATGGGTGGATACTTTCAGACGAGAAAAAAATGTCAAAATCTTTAGGAAATATATTAGACCCAATTGAGATAATAAAAAACTATGGTGTCGATCAATTAAGATATTATTTAGTTAAAGAAGTATCTCTAGGAAATGATGGAAGTGTTTCAATGATGAATTTAAGAAATTGTATTAACAATGATTTAGCAAATAACTATGGAAATTTATGCCAAAGAGTTTTTTCTTTTATCAAAAAAAATTGTTCAAATAAAATACCTAAAAATAATACATTACTAAAAGAAGATATTGAATTGTTAAATAAACTAAAAAATAACTTGCCAAACTTAATTGAAATGATGGATAATCAAAAATTAAATGAATTTATTAAAGAAGTCGTAGGTTTTTCTTTTGATGCAAATAAATACTTTAATGACTCTGAACCTTGGGCATTGAAAAAAAATGATCCAGATAGAATGAAGACTATATTATTCGTTGTTTGCGAACAAATAAAAAATATAAGTATTTTATTAAATCCGATTATACCAATAGCTACAGGAAAAGTTTTTAATACTATGAATATAGATGAAAAAGATGTGTCAATTGAACATATAAACAACCAAGAGAGTTTCAATCATAACAATGAATTAAAAGATATGAATATATTATTTCAAAAGGTTGAAAATGATAATTGATTCTCATTGTCACTTAACATATGAGCCTATTTATTCATCCCTCGATGAAACAATAAAACGAGCTAACGACGATGGAGTAAAATATATGTTAACAATATCAACTGAAGATAAAAGTTTTAATAAAATTTTAGATATAACTAATAAGTATAAATGTGTTTTTGGTACATATGGTATTCATCCGCATGAAGCAAAAAATCATAAAGAATTAAAATGTGCTGATATTGTAAATAAAATAAAAAAAAATAAAAAAATCATTGGTATAGGGGAAACTGGCCTAGATTTTTATTATAACCACTCCGAAAAAAAGGACCAAATTTCATTATTTCATGAACATATTGAAGCTTCGAGAATTATGAATTTACCATTAGTTATTCATACAAGGTCAGCAGAAGAAGAGACATATAAAATATTAAAAAATGCATTAATAAAAAGTGACCTCAAAATATTAATTCATTGTTTTACTGGATCAAAAGAATTTGCGTTTAAACTTATAGATTTAGGAGCTTATATATCTGCTAGTGGTGTTGTTACATTCAAAAAATCTAAGAATTTAGCCGAAATATTTAAGGAGCTACCGAACGAAAAAATTTTAGTAGAAACAGATTCTCCTTACTTAGCACCAGAGCCTTTTCGTGGAAAGTCTAATCAACCGTGTTATATAGTAAATACTGTAAAGTTTCTCTCTGAAATTAAAAAAATTTCTTTAAAAGATTTTTCAAATCAAACTTCTAAAAACTTTTTAAATCTTTTTGGTGAATTAAGTTGATGAATAAATTTACTATTTTAGGATGTGGCAGTTCTTTAGGATCACCCTGGATAACTAACTACTTAGGTAAATTAAAAAAAAATAAAAAAAATTTACGCTCTAGATGTTGTGCACATATACAATATGGAAATTTATCGATTTTAATTGATACATCTCCAGATATAAAAGCTCAGTTTTTGAAAAATAAAATTAAAGATTTAGACGCCATAATTTACACACATGAACACGCTGATCAAACTTCAGGAATTTTTGAAATGAGGCCTTTCTATTGGAAAAATAAAAAAAAAATTCCAGTTTATGGAAGTAAACGCACAATTAAAGCTTTAATATCAAAATATACTTTTTGTTTTAAATCTAGGCATGGCTATAAGCCTATCATGAAGGCAACTGTTGTTAAAAATAAATTTAAAATTATTAAAAATAATGAAATTTTAAAAATTGTTCCTTTTGATGTTGCTCATGGATTGATTAATGCTACTGGTTTTTTGTTTGAAAATGTAGCTTATATTAGCGATTGTAATCAAATCCCAGATAAATCAATTAAAAATTTGTATAACTTAAAATATCTCATTATTGATTGTCTAAAAATAAATAAACACCCATCACATTTTAATTTAGATGAAGCTCTTAATTTAGTGAATTTGGTAAAACCAAAAAAAACAATTTTAACGAATTTACATACTGATTTAGACTACCACTATTTGAAGAAGAGCCTTCCCAGCAATATAATGCCAGCTTACGATGGTATAAGCTTTAATTTTTAATTTCAGCTTCAATTAAATCTAAAAATTTTTTAGAGGTTGGTTTAGTAAATGAGGCGAAGGTGTCGATTACTTTACCATTTTTGCCTATTATAATTTTGTGAAAGTTCCATTTTGGTATTGCTCCAATTCCATAGTTAGTTCGAGCCCATTTATAAAAAGGGTGAGCTTCATTTCCAATAACATTTGTTTTTTCAGCCATAGGGAAACTTATACCAAAGTTAGTTTCACAAAAATCTTTTATCTCTTTATTAGTACCAGGTTCCTGTTTAAAATTATTTGTAGGAACCCCTAAAATTACTACATCTTTATTTTCATATTTCATCCATATTTTTTGTAAATCGTTATATTGACTTGTATATCCGCATCTACTTGCTACATTTACAACAACAATTATTTTATTCTTAAATTCACTTAATTTTATCAAATTTCCATCAATCCCATCAAAATTGAAATCGTAAGCTAAATTATTACTAGCAGAAGATTTACTAAAAATACTAAACATAATAATTATAAAAAAAAATTTTTTCATTTAGCTAATTTAAATGCTTTTAAAATAGCTTCTATAGGCAATATGACACAATTTACTCTATTTATCGTACTTTTATTTAATAATTTTTTAAATTCTTTAAATCTAGATGGCAAAAAAATTTTCTTGGTTTTTTTTATATGATTAAAATATTCAAGATTTCTTTTAAGATCTTTTAAACTAAAATTTTTGATTTTATTAGCTAAAAGGCTTGCTGACGCTTCACACAAAATACAAGATTCAGTTTCATAACGCATAGACTTAATTTTTGAATTATTTGCTATTAATTGAACTTTTATATAGTCACCACAAATTGAATTTTTAGCACTAGATTTATGAGTAAATTTTTTTTTTAAACCTTCAAATTTTGTATCTGAAGCAATTTTGATAATTTCTTTGTTTATCATTTTTTTGAAAAAATAAGTAATAAGAAATAACCAAATAGAGTTGAAAGCAGTGAACCAGCTAGTACACCTATTTTTACACCGTCCATATATTCTAAATTATTTGCAAAAGCTAAATTTCCTACAAATAAACTCATAGTAAATCCTATGCCAGTTAAAATAGATACAGCGTAAAATGCTGGCCAAGTTGAATTATTGGGTTTATCTGCTAATTTTAATTTGACCGAAATATAGGATAAGACAAAAACACCAATTTGTTTTCCAAAAAATAAACCAAGCACAATTCCAAGGGGGACTGGATTTAACAATGTAGAAAAAGTTAATCCCTCTAAAGATACGCCAGCATTTGCAAATGCAAAAACAGGCATTATTCCAAATGCTACATATGGGGATAAACCATGCTCTAATTTTAATAATAAAGACTGTTTATTATTTTTAATATTATGAGGGATTGTTAGAGCTAATACTACTCCAGCAATTGTAGCGTGAACACCAGATTGATGAGTAAAATCCCATAAGAAAATTCCTACAATTAAATATGGTAAAAAATTTTTGACTTTGTATTTATTTAATCCAATTAAAATACATATTGAGAATAACATTAAAATTAGATATTTAATTTCAATATTTCCAGAGTAAAAAAAGGCTATGATAACAATTGCTCCTAAATCATCAATTATAGCTAACGCTGTTAAAAAAACTTTAAGCGATACAGGAACTCTTTTTCCCAACAATGATAAAACACCCAAAGAAAAAGCTATATCTGTTGCCGATGGTATAGCCCAACCGTTCAACGTGTCACTATTTGAAAAATTTACCATGATATAAAATAATGCAGGCACTGCCATTCCACCAACTGCACCTATAATTGGTAATAAGGCCTGTTTAGGATTTGATAATTCGCCTTGTAAAAATTCTCTTTTGATCTCTAAGGATACAAAAAAGAAAAATATTGCCATTAATACATCGTTTATCCAATGGAGAACACTAAGTTTTAACCCAAATTCTTTAGTCCCAAGTATTATATATTTTTCTAGTGTTGAAAAATATAATTCACTTAAACTTCCGTTACTGATTACTAAAGCAAGAACTGCTGCAAAAAGTAAAATTAATCCAGAGGCAGCTTCTAATTTGAAGAAATATTTAAAAGGTTTTGTAATCTGTTGGATCATAGCTAATATTTACTTCTATAGAGACCATCTTTCAATTGCCAAAAAGGCATATTTAACCTATAAAAATAGTCGATCGGGGCGTAGCGCAGCCTGGTAGCGCATCTGGTTTGGGACCAGAGGGTCGCAGGTTCAAATCCTGCCGCCCCGACCAATTCGATATGAATATTAATAAAGTTGTAGTTATAGGTTCTGGAACAATGGGTAGTGGTATAGCTGCTCATTTATGCAATGCAGATGTGCCAGTTGTGTTATTGGATTTAAAAACTGAAATTGCAGAAAGAGCAAAAGAAAGAATTTTAAAGTCTAAACCTCCTTTGTTATTTGACAAGAACAAAATTCAAAGTTTGAAGGTTGGCAATATCACAGAAGATTTTGACAATATTTCTGATGCTGACTGGATAATAGAGGCTGTTGTTGAAAGAATAGATATCAAACATGATATTTATAAAAAAATCTTTGATAAGAGAAAAAAAAACTCAATAGTTTCATCTAATACATCCACAATACCTTTAAAAGTTTTATCGGAAAAATCAATTCCTGAGGATAAAAAGGACTTTTGTATAACTCATTTTTTTAATCCCGTAAGATATATGGGATTACTAGAAATAGTTAGAGATGAATTAAATGATCAAAATAAAATCAATTCTTTAAAGAAATTTTGTGAAGAAAAATTAGGTAAAGGTGTAATAATTTGTGGAGATACACCAGGTTTCTTAGGTAATAGAATTGGAGTTTATGCTATGCAAGTAGCAATGACTGAGGCAGTAAATATGAATCTTTCTATAGAAGAAGCAGACGCGGTCTTTGGTAGACCTATGGGTATACCTAAGACAGGTGTTTTTGCTTTGTACGATCTTATAGGAATTGATTTGATGTCTGATGTTTTAAAAAGTTTCCAAAAAGAATTACCGAATGAAGACAAATTTCAAGAAGTTGTTACTGGTTTACCTATTATCAAAGATCTAGTTGAAAAGGGATATACCGGAAGAAAAGGTAAGGGAGGATTCTACAGAATGAATAAATTGGAAAATAAAAAGATTCTTGAAGCTTTAGATTTGAAAAAAAAAGAATACTTTCCTGTTAAAAAAATTGATTTAAAAATTGAGAAAATTAATCTTTTAGAATTGATTAATAGAGATGATAAATACGGAAAGTACGCGTGGGCAGTAATATCTAAGATTATTTTATATTCGTCTTCTTTGGTGCCTACAATTACAGATGAGTATAATGATATAGATGAGGCTTTAAGATTGGGATTTAATTGGTCTATGGGGCCATTTGAAATGCTAGAAGCTATAGGGTTGAAAAATTTCTTTCTAAAAATTGGTGATATTAATAAAAATGATTTTTTAAATAATTTAAAGCAAAAAAAAGTAGACAGTTTTTATGATGAGCGGCAAAAATATACTGAGTTACAAACATTAGGAAAAATAAAAAAAACAGTTATTAAATTAGAAAAAAATGATTCAGCAGAAATATTTAGATTTAAAGATTTTAACATTGTTGAATTTAAATCAAAAGCAAACGCATTAGATTATGACTCAATGGATGCCTTAAAAAAAGCTACAGATAAACCTCTAATAATAATAAATGAAAGTATGCAATTTTCTGCAGGTGTAAACCTTAATTATGTAATGGAATTTGTAAACAACAATGATTTGAAGTCTGTTGAAAAATTCATCAAATATTTTCAAGAAACCTGTAAGCATCTTAAGTATTGTAAACACCCAGTAATATCTGCCCCATCTGGTTTAGCTTTAGGAGGTGGCGAAGAAGTGGTTCTACAAAGTAATTATGTAGTTTCACACACAAATATCGTAATGGGCTTGGTAGAAACTATTGTTGGTTTAGTCCCAGCGGGAGGAGGTTGCAAAGAATTACTTTGGAGATGGACCCAAACAAATGAGTCTAAAACCGATCCAGATTATGCTCCATTAAAAGTATTTGATATTATTGGATATGCTAAGACCGCATCCTCACCACAAGAAGCAAAACCTTTGTTATTTTTAGATAGTAATCATAATGTTATTATTAATAGGAATGAACTATTACCAGCAGCAAGAAAATTACTCAATAAAAGCGCTATTAAGTCTCCCTCTACTGAATGTAAATTTAAACTATCTGGTAAAAAAGCAAGAGAAAAAATGCACAAAATACTCGAAGCATTATATAATGAGAAAAAGATTCTAAATCACGGTATGGAAGTTGGTAAAGAATTAGCATATGTTTTAAGTGGTGGAGATACAGATTTAGATAAAGTGGTGACAGAAGATCAAATGTATAAATTAGAATTAAACAGTTTTATGAAATTAGTCGATAATAAAAAAACGCAAGATAGAATTGTTCACACATTAAAAACAGGAAAACCATTAATAAATTAAATGACTATTTATAATGCTCCAGTTGAAGATATGATGTTTCTTTTCGATAATCTTAAAGATAATAAGAATTATAAAGAGATTGATAAATTTAAAGAAATAAGTTCTGACTTAGTAAAAGATGTTTTAGATCAAGCAGCTAAAATAAATCAAGAAATTGTCCATCCTTTAGCTAAAATAGGCGATGACAGTCCATGTGT
>PAFH01000023.1 GCA_002704145.1 Pelagibacteraceae bacterium
TTAACCTTAGCTATCCTTTTGAGATTTATGGATAGTTTTATGATTTACACTGAACCTTTTGTTTTAACTGGTGGTGGACCTGGAAACGCTACAAACTTTTTATCTCTTGATTTAGTTAAGATGGCCTTGGGGCAGTTTGATTTAGGTCCTGCTGCCGCAATGTCTCTTATTTATTTTTTAATTGTACTTTTAATTTGCTGGATTTTTTACACAATAATGATGAAAGACGAGGGTAGAACATGAATAAAATTAAATGGTTAGTGCCTACTTTATATATAATATTTTTAATGCTTCCAATCTATTGGCTTCTAAATATGTCATTTAAAACAACTACAGAAATTATTAACGTTTATTCATTATGGCCTAAAGATTTTACTTTAGAAAATTATGTTACAATTTTTACTGATAGCACCTGGTATATGGGCTATGTGAATTCTATTACTTACACAGTTTTCAATACCATAATTTCAGTATCTGCAGCCTTGCCTGCCGCATATGCTTTTTCTAGATATAAATTCTTAGGAGATAAACATTTATTCTTCTGGCTATTAACAAATAGAATGGCTCCGCCAGCTGTATTTGCTTTACCTTTTTTTCAATTTTATTCTTCTGTAAATTTATTCGATACACATATAGCTATAGCGTTGTCTCATTGCCTTTTTAATATTCCTCTTGCGGTCTGGATTTTAGAAGGATTTATGTCAGCTGTTCCTAAAGAACTAGATGAAACTGCTTATGTTGACGGNTACTCTTTTGGAAGATTTTTCTTTAAAATATTTATTCCAACNATAGCTGCNGGCATAGGTATTACGATGTTCTTTTGTTTTATGTTTTCTTGGGTTGAGTTGTTACTTGCAAAAACNCTTACAGCAACTATAGCCAAACCTATTGCAGCCATAATGACNAGAACATCAAGCACATCTGGTTATGAACTNGGTTTNTTAGCTGCAGCCGGAAGTTTAACTATTATTCCTGGAGCAGTTGTAATTTATTTCGTAAGAAATTATATTGCNAAAGGATTTGCGATGGGAAGGGTATAATGTTTACAAATTTATATGCAGCTACCTGGGGTGAAGTTGGNAAAGCAAAAGAAAAAGGTCTTTTCGATTTTGACTTGTTTTCTTGGATGGCATGGACATGGCAAACTGCAGCTTTTTTTATTTTTATAGCTTTATGTATTACTGCAATGCTTATTTGGGAAAAAAAAGTTCCCGGAGGCTCACCTAGAAAAGGTATCTTGGGTTTAGATACTACAAGAGGAGATAGATTATTTGTATCACTACTTGGAAGCGCTTTTATACACTTAGCATGGCTTGGAATAATCGGAAGTGTTTTGTGGATAGCTACTTTAATATGTGTGGGGTATGCTTTTTTAGTTTTTAAGTATGTATAAAACTTCTTATCTTTGATTTAATAACATTACTTCCCTTACCTCTTTACCTTTGTACTTTGATAAGGGTCTAATCAGTTTATTAGATGCGTGTTGTTCCATGATATGTGCTGACCAACCAGTAATTCGGGACATTACAAATATAGGTGTATAAAAATCTATATCAATTCCCATCATATAGTATGTTGGTCCGCAAGGAAAATCTACGTTAGGATGAATATTCTTTTTAGCTAACATTACTTTTTCTAAAATTTCGTACATTTTTGGATATTTTTCTTTTTTTAGAAGTTTAGCAACTTTAAACATATAATGTTTCATCGTTGGGACTCTTGAGTCACCAGTTCTATAAACTCTATGACCAAAACCCATTACCACTTTTTTTTTGCTTAAAGCATTTTCTATCCAAGCTTTTGCTTTTTCTGGCTTTCCTATTTCTTTCATCATATGCATTACAGCCTCATTTGCTCCACCATGAAGGGGACCTTTTAATGAAGCTATCGCGCCTGTAATCGCACCATGTAAATCAGATAAGCTGCTAGTGATAGTTCTTGCCGTAAAAGTTGACACATTAAAGCTGTGTTCTGCATATAAAATTAAAGAAATGTCAAAAGCTCTAACTATTTCCTTATCAGGAACTTTGTTAAACATCATTTTAAAGAAATTTTCAGCGAAGGATAGTTTTTTATTTGGAGATATAATCTTTTTACCTTTTCGACATCTAAAATATGCAGCGACAGCCGTAGGAGTTTTAGCAAATATTCTCATTGCTTTTCTCATATTTGCTTTTGGAGAGTTATCTTTAGTGTCCCTATCTTCTAAACCCATTAAACTTACACAAGTTCTTATTACGTCCATCGGATGAGCATTCTTTGGCATCGATTGAATGTCTTTAAGAATTTGCTTTGAAAGCCTTCTTTCAGATCTTTCTTCTTTAATAAATTTTTTAAGTTGTTTTTTATTCGGTAAATCTCCATGCAAAACTAAATAAGCGACTTCCTCAAATTCACATTTGTCACAAAGTTCCTGAACAGTGTAGCCACGATAAGTTAATGTACTGAGCTCAGGGACTACATGTGATATTGTAGTTTCATCAACTACAATTCCTAATAAACCTTTTTTTATTTCTTCACCCATTATTCATGTCCTTCAGTTGAAAAATCTGTAATTTTTTTTCCTGGAGTATTGTATTTCTCATATTCTACTAATTCGTACAACCTTTTTCTAGTCTGCATTTTGTCTATAATATTATTCTGATGACCATCATCGAATATGGACTTTAAACCTACCTCAACATTTTGCATTGCAAGTCTTTGTGTTGAAACTGGATATATAACTAGGTTGTAGCCAAGATTTTCTAGTTGTGTTTTATTTAATAATTTAGATTTACCAAATTCTGTCATATTTGCTAACAAATAACCTTTTGAAACTTTTCTTACTTTTTCAAACTCATTTTCATCTTTCATTGCTTCTGGAAATATCATATCTGCACCAGCATTTTCATAAGCTTTTATTCTTTCTAAGGTTGCGTCTAAACCCTCGACAGAATTAGCATCAGTTCTCGCGATAATTAAAAAGTTTTTATCTTTTCTAGATTCTACGCACTCCTTAATTTTTCTAACCATCTCTTCTTTGGAAACAAGTTCCTTATTATCTAAATGACCACATCTTTTTTCTGCGATTTGATCTTCCAGGTGACAACCTGCTAAACCCCTGTTCTCAAATTCAACAATAGTTTTTTTGCAATTTCCAAAACCAGTATCAATATCAACAATTGTAGGAAGATCAGTGACTCTTGATATTTGACCACTTCTGTAGCTAACTTGTTCTAAAGTGGTAAGGCCTATATCTGGCAAACCTAAGTCATTAGACATTACACCTCCAGAAACATAAACTCCATCAAAACCAATTTCTGCTATTAGTTTCGCACATAACGGATTATAGGCACCTGGAAATCTCAATAATTTCTTTGAACGGAGTTCTTTTACAAAGTCTGATCTTTTTTCAGAAACTGTTTTTTTTGTAAAGTGCATGTGAGCAGATATATATTAGAGCAATTAATAAAAATCAAAGTTTATTTAAGTAGAATAAATATAGCAGTAAAAACCAATAGTATTGCAAGAATATACTCAATTATTTTTTTAGTCTTAACGTCGTTGATAAAGAGTCGTAAACTATTTCCAAAAATTGCCCAAATACAGATAGACGGAAAGCATATTAATGCAGCGGTAACAGTTAAAAAAATAGTAGCTAAATAAAAGTTTTCCTCGGATGGAAAAAAAGCAGACACAACTGTTATAGCTACAGTCCAAGCTTTAGGATTTATAAATTGAAATAAAGCAGCTTCGTATAATTTTAAAGGTCTTCCGGTTTGTTTCCTGGTTAAACTCAAAGAACCTAATATTGTCCAACTTAAATATAGTAAATAAAAAAAACATATTATCTTTAAATAAAATTGTAACTGTGGAAATCGAATAAATAAATTTCCTAAACCTAAACAAACTAGAGATATTTGAATTATATGGCCAGTCGGTATTCCCACTAAATGAGGCAGCGTTCTTACAAAACCGTATTTCATACCTGAAGCGGTCAGCATTGCATTATTAGGACCTGGGGTCACAAACATTATAAAATAATATGTTGATAAAGCTGATAATAAAGCAAAAGAAATCATAGATAGTTATTGATAATTTTATCAAAATTTACAAAATCTTTTATTAAGTGTTCGTGCTTAATTTCTTTAGGTGTCTTGCCAGTGTACCCTTCCTCTATCAAAATAAAAGGTAGTTTAGCATTAATTGCTGCCATTTCATCAACTTCACTATCTCCTACCATAATTGTTTTTTTTAAATCACCTCCTAATATTTCAACTACATTTGTTAAGTGTCTGGCATCTGGCTTATTAAAATCGAAAGTGTCTGATCCTGCGACAAAATCAAAATATTTTATTAGATCAAGTTTAATTAAAAGATCATTCGCAAGTCTTTCTTGTTTATTAGTACAAATGGCCATAACTATTTTTTTTGACTTTGCCCATTTTAGAAATTCGATAAGACCGTTTATTGGTTTACTATTCCTGTCGATATTTTTTGAATAATAATCAATAAATTCTTTGGTCATATTCTTTTTTAAATTTTCATCATTTATTTTTTCTTTAAAAGATCTTTGCATCATTACCCAAGCTCCTTTTCCTGCTAGTACTTTAATATCAGCCATTTTTTTTTCTTCATATCCAAATTTCTTCATTACATGATTATGTGCAGCCATTAAATCTGGTGCAGTATTAATAATTGTCCCATCTAAATCGAATAAAATTGTTAAATTATGAGTCATTTTTAAAGTATTAAAAAGAAATATTTTGTGACTTATTTCAGTTACATTAATAATGTAAAGAAAAATTCTATGAATACAAATAATAAATTAGATAAAGCTAACTCTTATAGGCTTTCACAAGAATTTTTGAGAAATAAAGCTTTAAAAAAAGGAGTCAACTTAATTGCTCCAGAGACAATTTTTTTATCTAAAGACACACTTTTTGGAAAAAATGTAACAATTGAACCTTATGTAGTTATCGGAGCTAAAGTGAAAATAGGCGATAATAGTTATATAAAGTCTTTTACTCATATTGAAGGAACCAAAATTGAAACGAATGTAGTAGTTGGTCCTTACGCAAGATTGAGACCGGGCACAATCTTAAAATCAAATACAAAAATTGGAAATTTTGTAGAAACAAAAAATTCAAATATTAATAACAATTCAAAAGTGAACCATCTTTCTTATGTTGGAGATGCCATAATAGGAAAAAATTCTAATTTAGGAGCAGGTACAATTACTTGTAATTATGATGGAGTTAAAAAGTCTAAAACGAAAATATCTGACAATGTTTTTGTAGGATCTAATTCTTCCTTAGTAGCTCCTATAAAACTAGATAAAAATTCTATAATTGGAGCCGGTTCAGTGATTACCAAAAATGTTAAAAAAGATTCTTTAGCGATGACTAGATCTGCCCAAATAGAAATTAAAAATTACAAAAGAAAAAAGAAAAAATAATGTGTGGAATTATTGGAATAGCTAGCAGTAAACCAGTTTCAATTAATATCATTAACTCATTAAAAAAACTGGAATATAGGGGATATGACTCTGCCGGATTAGCAACAATAAATGAAAATACAATAAGTGAAAAAAAATGTTCCGGCAGAGTAGAAGAGTTGGAAAAAATACTATTCAAAACACCTTCAGATGGAAATCTTGGTATTGGACATGTTAGATGGGCGACCCATGGTATACCTAATTTAGTAAATGCACATCCTCATTCATCAGAAATTGTTTCTGTTGTGCATAATGGTATTATCGAAAATTCAGATGAAATTAAAAAAAGATTTAGAGGCCAAAGGTCTAAAATTTAAATCTCAGACAGATACAGAAGTTATAACTCTATTAATCACTGAGGCCCTGAAAGACAACGAACCTTTAGACTCTGTTTTTAGTTCTTTAAAAAAATTAAAAGGTAGTTTTGCTCTTGGAATTATTTTTAGAGACTATAAAGATTTTATAATAGGTGCTCGAAGAGGAAGCCCTTTGGCTGTAGGTTATTCTAACAAAGAAAATTATCTTGGTTCAGACTCTTATGCACTTAAATCTATGACTAATAAAATTTCTTATTTAGACGATGGCGATCTATGTGTTTTATCAAAAGATAAAGTTGAATTTTATGACGAAAATGAAACAAAAATTAATAAAAAAGTATATGTGTTATCTGATGATGAAAATATTTCTGATAAAGGAGATTATAAAAACTTTATGTCAAAAGAGATATTTGAGCAACCAACAACAGCGAAAAATTGTATTAATGAATATATAGATAACTTAAAAAAGGATATTAATATTTATAATTTTCCTATAAAGCCTGAAAAAATTAACAAAATAATTCTTATAGGATGCGGTACTGCATATCATTCATGTCTTGTGGCTAAATATTGGTTTGAAGAACTAACATCTATTGATGTAGAAATTGATATTGCCTCCGAGTTTAGATATAGAAAATTAAGATTTAATTCCGATAATTTATACATTTTTATCTCTCAGTCAGGAGAAACAGCAGATACTGCAGCTGCATTAGACATTTGTAAAAAAAATAAGGTAAAAACTTGTTCTATAGTTAATGCTGTAGAGAGCACTATTGCTAGAAACTCTGATTGGGTCCTTCCTATACATGCTGGTCCTGAGATAGGTGTAGCTTCAACCAAAGCTTTTTTAGGCCAAATGATAGTCCTTTATATTCTATGCTTAAAAATATCTAAACTTAGAAAAGATATAAATGATTTAAAGTATCAAAATAATATAAAAAATTTAATAACTCTTCCTGAAGCGATCAGAGATAGTTTAAAAGTAGAAAATGATGTTCAGGCAATGGCTAAAGAATTTCTTGATGCTAAGGGGTCTATGTTTTTAGGCAGAGGATCATCTTTTCCAATTGCACTAGAAGGAGCTTTAAAACTTAAAGAACTATCTTATTTACACGCCGAAGGATATCCTGCTGGTGAAATGAAGCATGGTCCATTAGCTTTGATCGAGGAGGGTTTACCTGTAATTGTTATTGCTCCAAAAGATAAATATTTTGAAAAAACTCTTTCTAATATGCAAGAAGTTATCGCAAGAGGAGGAAAGATTTTATTTATTACTGATCACAAAAAACAATTTATGAATGAAAATATAAGATTTGGTATCAGGATTCCAGCAGTAGATAATTTACTTTCTCCTATATTGTTGACAATTCCGATTCAATTATTGGCTTATCACGTAGCACTATTAAAAGGTTGCGANATAGATAAACCAAGAAATTTAGCTAAATCAGTCACAGTTGAATAATTTTTTTTTAAAGGTCTTTAAAAAGTCNTTTTTATAACTTATATATATCGTAGGTTGAATATGAAAAAATGGAACATTAATAATTGGACTAAATTCCCTGCAAAACACTTACCAGTTTATCAGGACAAAAAAGAATTAGATTTAGTGTTAAGTAAAATTAAAAAATATCCACCATTAGTTTTTGCAGGCGAAACTCGTTCTCTTAAAAAAACTTTAGCGGATGTGGTCGATGGTAAAGCATTTTTGCTTCAAGGTGGAGACTGTGCAGAAAGTTTTGCAGAGTTTCATCCTGATAACATACGAGATACTTTAAAAGTAATTTTACAAATGTCTTTAGTTTTAACCGCTTCAGCATCTGTGCCAGTCGTTAAAATTGGAAGAATTGCTGGGCAATTTTCTAAGCCTAGAAGTGCTCCAACTGAAAAAAAAGATGGAAAAGAGTTACCTAGCTATTTAGGAGATAATATAAATGGAATGGAATTTACAGAAAAAGCAAGAGTACCAGATCCTAAAAGATTATTTAGAGCTTACTCTCAATCAGCATCAACTTTAAATCTATTAAGAGCTTTTTCTCAAGGAGGTTTCGCAGATCTTAGACAGGTTCATTTATGGAACTTAGGATTTATTAAAGATAAAACCAAAGGGAAGTACAGAGAAATTGAAGACAAGATTAGCGATGCTCTGGCTTTTATGGAAGCATGTGGAATTAATTCAGATAATAATAGAAGACTTAGAACAGTAAACTTTTATACCTCTCATGAAGCTTTACTATTACCTTTTGAAGAAGCTATGACTAGAGTAGACTCAACTACAGGTGAGCATCATGATACCTCAGCACATTTTGTTTGGATAGGGGACAGGACTAGGCAGCTTGATGGAGCACATGTTGAATTTTGTAGAGGAATAAAAAATCCTATTGGTTTAAAATGTGGACCAACTTTAAAACCAGAGGAATTGATAAAGCTTTGTAATATTTTGAATCCTGAGAATGAAGCGGGAAGAATGACACTGATTTCAAGATTTGGATTTGAAAATGTAGAAAAGTATTTACCGAAATTAATCAAAGCAGTTAAAAAAGAGGGTTTAAAAGTTATCTGGTCATGTGACCCTATGCACGGCAATACAATTAAAGCTGCGACAGGTTTTAAGACAAGACCTTTTGATAATGTAATTAAGGAAGTAAAGAACTTCTTTGGTGTACATCAAAGCGAGGGTACTTACGCTGGTGGATTACATGTGGAAATGACGGGACAAGATGTAACAGAATGTACTGGTGGAGCTCAAAAAATTTCTGAAAACGACTTATCAAATCGATACAGAACTCATTGTGATCCTAGATTGAATGCCAATCAAGCATTAGAGCTTGCTTTCCTGATTTCTGAGGAAATTAAGAAAAACTCAAAATATTCAAAAAAAATTATTCAAGCCGCGTCTTAATAATTATTGTAATTATTGAGACATAACCTTAAAAGAGAAGGTGTATTAATTATGGATGTAAAAAATAGAGCAAATATTATCACTGACTGGATAAACAACTATTGCGAGACGACATCATTTAGTCCTAAAGCTTTAGTGGTAGGTATTTCAGGTGGTATAGACTCTTCTGTGGTTAGTACACTATGTGCAAACACAGGACGAAAGACAATTGTGTTGACGATGCCAATCAAACAAATAAAATCTCAACATGACTTAAGCTTGGATCATGCAAAATGGTTAAAAGATAAGTTTAAAAATGTTGATCATCACTTAATCGAAATGGATAAAATATTTGGATCTTTTTCTCAGGTATTAAATAATTTTAATAATGAGCATGGATTTGCAAATTCAAGAGCTAGATTAAGAATGGCAACTCTTTACCAGGTAGCAGCAGCTAATTCTGGAATTGTAGTTGGAACAGGGAATAAAGTAGAAGATTTTGGCGTTGGCTTTTATACTAAATATGGTGATGGGGGTGTAGATATATCCCCAATAGCTGATTGTACAAAAACTCAAGTTTGGGAATTAGGAAGACATCTTGGAGTTTCTGAAAAGATTATTAATTCTCAACCAACTGATGGGTTGTGGGATGACGGTAGAAACGATGTCCAACAACTAGGAATGAGTTATGAAGATCTAGAGAAAGCTATGGAAAATAAAAATGATCCTAACTATCAAAAATATTTAAAATTAAGAGAAAAAAATTTACACAAAATGAATCCTATACCAGTTTGCAAATTTAATGAATAATTTACATTTAACAAATTCACTTACTAATAAAAAAGAAATTTTTAATCCAATAAACCCCAAGAAAGTTTCTTTATATGCTTGTGGACCAACAGTTTATGACAATCCTCATGTTGGGAACGCACGTGCTTTGGTAGTATTTGATCTTCTTTTTAGAATACTTATAGAAATATATGGTAAGCAAAAAGTTACATATGTAAGAAATATTACTGATATAGACGATAAAATAATTGAAGCTTCAAAAAATAAAAATATTGATATTTCAGATTTAACAAAAACGATTACTAAAAAATTTCACAATGATTGTGAGTCTTTATTTTGCTTAAAGCCAACTAAAGAACCAAGAGCAACTGATCATGTTATTGGTATGATTGAAATGATAGAACAATTAATTAACAAAAAAGCTGCTTACGAGATTGAAGGTCATGTATATTTCTCAGTAGCCTCATTTAAAGAGTATGGAAAACTTTCAAATAAAAATCCAGATGATCTTAAAGTTGGTGCTAGAGTAGAAGTATCAAAACTAAAAAAAGATCCACTAGATTTTGTTCTTTGGAAACCTTCAAATAAAGATGATCCTGGCTGGGACTCACCTTGGGGAAGAGGTAGACCTGGATGGCATTTAGAGTGCTCAGTTATGAGTGAAAAATACTTAGGTAAAAATTTTGATATACACGGTGGAGGACTAGATTTAATTTTTCCTCACCATGAAAATGAAATTGCCCAGTCGTGCGTTTATAATGAAACAGATAAATTTGCTAACTATTGGGTGCATAATGGTTTTGTAACTATGAAAAAAGAAAAAATGTCAAAATCACTCGGAAATATAACGACAATAGAAGAAGCTACAAAAAAATATTCAGGTCAAGTCGTTCGATTATCTCTCTTAAGCGCACAATACAAACAACCATTAGACTGGAACAGTGACTTACTCATTGAACAATCTAAAACTTTAGATAAATGGTATTTAATGTATTCTTCTGATGTAAGTGAAAAAACACCTGATTGTTTTAATGATTTATTAGACGATATGAATACGCCACTTTATATTTCTAAATTACATGAGTTATATCAACAATCACAAAACGGAGATAAAGATAAAAAAAAGGAGTTTAACAAAGCGTGTCGTTTAATTGGATTATTTAGTGAAACTAACGAAAAAAGAGCTGAATATAAAAAAAGTAAAGTTACAATCTCAGAAGAAAATATATTAAGTAAAATTAAAGATCGTGAAGAAGCTAAAAAAGCAGGTGATTATAAACTAGCTGATCTGATTAGAGATGATTTAAATAAAGAGGGTATTGATATAAAAGATGAAAAGGGTAAAACGACTTGGAATTATAAATGAGCAAAGAAAAGATATATATATTTGACACTACTTTAAGGGATGGTGCACAAACGGAGGGAGTTGATTTTTCAGTCGAAGATAAGAATAAAATTGCAAAAATTTTATCAAACATTGGAGTAGACTATATAGAAGGTGGTTGGCCTGGAGCAAATCCTATTGATAACGAATTTTTTGATAACTCTCCTAATCTTGGAAACTCGAAATTTACAGCTTTTGGGATGACAAAGAAGAATGGAGTCAGTGCAGATAATGATCCAAATATATCTTCTTTAATAAACACAGGTTGTAAAACAGTTTGCGTTGTAGGAAAAACTTGGGATTTTCATGTAAAAACTGCTCTAGGGATTAAAAATGAGGAAAATTTAAAAAATATAAAAGAAACAGCTCAGCATTTTATAAAAAATAAAAAAGAATTTCTTTTTGACGCTGAACATTTTTTTGATGGATATAAGAATAATCCTAAATATGCTCTTGATTGCTTAAAACAAGCTTATGATGAAGGAGCTAGATGGGTAGTTCTATGTGATACTAATGGCGGAACTTTACCTAATGAGGTTGGAGAGATAGTAAATAAAGTTACTAAAGTGATACCAGGAAAAAATTTAGGTATACATGCACATAATGATACTGAAAATGCTGTAAGCAATTCATTAACCGCTGTATTAGCTGGAGCAAGGCAAATACAAGGAACAATAAATGGTTTGGGTGAAAGATGCGGTAATGCAAATTTAATTTCTATTATTCCAACACTTTTTTTAAAAAAAACTTTTAGTGATAAATTTGATTTAAATATAAACAAAGAGAAACTGTCTTCGTTAACTGAATGTTCAAGATTTTTAGATGAAGTCCTTAATAAAAAACCTAATAAAAATATGGCCTATGTTGGAGGATCCGCATTTTCACACAAAGGGGGACTACATGTATCAGCAGTTAAAAAAGATCCAAAAACATATGAACACATAGACCCTAAAGCAGTCGGTAATCATAGAAATATCATTGTTTCAAATCAAGCAGGCAGATCAAATATTATCTCAAGACTTGAAAATTATGGAATAAAAATTGACTCTAAAGATCCAAAAGTTCAGAAGATTTTAAACGAAGTTAAAGAAAGAGAGTTTACAGGCTACTCGTATGATGGTGCAGATGCATCATTTGAGCTTTTAGCAAATAAATTATTAGGGAAATTACCTGAGTACCTAAAAGTTAAAAATTATAATGTTAATGTTAAAAAAGATAGTGCTTTAAAAACTACAGCTGAAGTTACTTTTATTATTGATGGAAAAGAAATTCATTGTAGCGGACAAGGAAATGGTCCCGTAAATGCATTAGATAATGCAATCAGATCAAACTTTAGAAAAGTAGAAAAATATTATAAATATTTCTCGGATTTAAAACTTTTAGATTACAAGGTAAGAATTCTTAATACAGGGACTGGTGCCACAACAAGAGTATTAATTGAAAGCACAGATAAAAGTGGAAAAAGTTGGTTTACGATAGGTGTTTCACAAAATATAATTGAAGCATCATTTAAAGCACTAATTGATAGCCTAGAATATAAACTGTTCAAAGAAAAAGCTCCAGCCAATATACATGAAAAATAAATATGGTTTTATTTTGGTCAAACCACAAATTGGAGAAAATGTTGGAGCTTCAGCTAGAGCGCTTAAGAATTTTGGATTTAAAAATTTGATAATTACCCAACCTAGAGACGCGTGGCCAAATGAAAAAGCCAAAGCAACTTCTGTAGGTGCAATTGATGTTTTAAAAAATGCGAAAATATTTGATAATACAAATCAAGCAATTCAAAAATTTGATGTTATTTTTTCATTTAGCGCAAGAAAAAGAGATTTAAATAAAAAACATATTGGTATTAATGATTTTTTAAGAATATTAAAAAAGACTAACGGAAAAAAAATTGGTTTGATGTTTGGGTCTGAGGCCTCCGGATTAAGTAATTACGATTTATCTTTTTCTAATTATGTTGTACAAATTCCTGCAGCTCCTAAATTTAAGTCAATAAATTTATCTCATTCAGTTTTTTTAATTAGTTACGAAATATTTAAATTAAATAATTTTAGACTGATAAAACAATCAAATTTTGATAAAAAAATTGGTAAAAAAGGAAATATTATGTCAGTGTTAAATCTTTTAAAATCTAATTTGAATAAAAAAGATTTTTTCAAACCACTAGAAAAGAGAACCTCGATGCTAATTAACATAAATAATCTTTTTTACAGAATGGAGCCAAACGATAAAGAATTGAGGATTTTAGCTAGTATAATAGGTACTCTAAGTAGAAATAAAAAAAAGCATAATTGACAATTACCCCCTAAACCTTGTAAACCCGTTTCAAATAATGACAAAAAGAATAAAATCAAAACACAAAGTTGATCGAAGACTTAAAGCTAATTTATGGGGAAGACCTAAAAGTCCTTTTAACTCTAGGGCTTACCCTCCGGGACAACACGGGCAAAACAAAAAAGGTAAACCAACTGATTACGGAACTCAGCTTCAAGCCAAGCAAAAACTCAAAGCTTATTATGGCAATATCAATGAAAGACAATTCAGAAATATCTATAGAAAAGCTTTAGCTAAAAAAGGAGATACTACAGAAAATTTAATATCTTTACTTGAGAGAAGGTTGGACACTGTTATTTATAGAGCAAAGTTTGCGACAACAGTATTTTCTGCAAGACAAATGATCAACCACGGACACATAACAGTTAACAAAAAAAGAGTTAATATATCTAGCTACTTGGTTAAAGATACTGATTTAATAGAAGTTAGAGAAAAATCAAAAAAACTAACTGTAGTAGAAGGAGCTCTTCAAAGCAAAGAGAGAGATGTACCAGAGTACATACAACTCGATGATAAAAATAAATCCGCTAAGTTAGTCAGAGTTCCAAAATTTTCTGAAGTTCCATATCCAGTTATAATGGAACCAAATCTTGTTATCGAATATTATTCTAGATAATTGAATTTCTTCAGTTTATTCAAAAGAAATCTATTTTATAAATTTAAAAAAAAAATTAATATTGATAATAATAATCTAAAAAATAAGTCATTAGACGAATTGTTTTTTTATTTTGGTAGCGATAAAGCCAATTATATAAGCAAAGGTAAATCAGAGTCTCACGGATTTTCAAAATTTTACATTAAACATTTAAATCAAATTAGAGAAAAAAATATTAATATACTAGAAATAGGTTCATTTGAAGGTGCATCTGCAGCTGCATTTTTAAAATATTTTTATAACTCGAAAATTATTTGTCTTGATATTAATATTTCAAAATTTATTTATTCATCAAAAAAAATAAAAGTTTTTGGTTTAGATATTAAAAACAGATCCGAGGTAAAAAAAATACTAAGTAAAATTAATAATAATTTAGATATAAATTTTTTTGACATAATTATAGATGATGGGTCTCATAATTTAAGTGATATGTTATTAAGTTTTAAAATTTTTTTTAAGTATCTTAATAAAGGAGGAACATTTGTTATAGAAGATTTTAAATTTCCTAACTACTACAAGCGTAATAAAAATATAGATCATGCTCTTTTTGATGAAGTTATAAAAAATTTAAATAAAAAAATTGTTTTTAAATCCAGTATTTTGACTAAAGAGGATCAGCTTTTTTTTCATGATAATATTCAAAAGATTTCAGTTTATAAAGGGAATTTAAATAATTCTGATATTTGTTTTATCAAAAAATTTTAAATTAGTTTTTTCTCTTTTAAAAGAGTCTTAAGTTCTCCTTTTTCAAATAACTCTTTAACTATATCGCACCCTCCTACAAATTCACTTTTAATGTATAACTGTGGTATAGTTGGCCAATCACTAAAGTCTTTAATGCCCTGTCTNATATTTTCATTTTCTAAAACATTTATTCCATTAAAACTTACTTTTAAATGTTTGAGTATATTTGATACAGCCATAGAAAACCCACACTGAGGGTTATCAGGTGTTCCTTTCATAAATAAACAAACATCATTTTTTTCAATTATTTTTTTAATTTCTTCTTCTATTTTCATCATTTTCCTTCAGTAGTTATTGATAAAGCATGAAGCTCGTTTCCCATTTTCCCCTTTAAAGATTTATAAACCAATTTATGTTGGTCAATTTTACTCAACCCATTAAACATTTTTGACTTTATGCTTGCACTATAATGATTGTTGTCTCCCATTAAATCTTTAATTTCTATCGTTGCGTCCGGTATTGACGACATAATAAGTTCTTTAATTTCTTTTATTGAAAGAGCCATAATATTCATTATACCATTTATTATTAATTTCATACAGTTCTTTAAGACTTATTTTCATTTCTTTTTCAATTTCAAAATAATTTTGTTGGGTATGACCAATGGTCTCATAATAAATACTATTATCACCTAAAATTTTTTTTACATCATCTATTTTATCATTATTAACTTCTAGAACATATCTACTTTGATCTTCACCAAAAAAATACTTAAACAAGTTAGTCAAATTTTTTGGCTTATCTATTTTTATCCCATAATTAGAATTAATAGACATTTCAGCTAGTGCAACTAATAACCCGCCACTAGAAACATCATGAACAGCATTAACAAGATTTCTTTCAATAAGTTTTAAAACACTCTCACCATTATTTTTTTCATTGCCTAAGTTTATTTCTGGTGGCTGTCCATCAGTGATTGAATAAATTTCCTCATAAAATGCACTAAGCTCCAAATGACCAAATGTTTTACCTACTAAAATTATTTTACTATTATTTTCTTTAAATAAATGATTTATAGGTTTAGTAAAATTTTTAATTAGTCCTACACCACCAATCACAGGTGTTGGGTAAATATTTTTTTTGTTTGTTCCGTTATAAAATGATACGTTCCCAGAAACTACGGGGTAGTTTAAAAATTCACAAGACTCTTTTATTCCAATTAAACATTCTGCAAACTCTCCCATTATTTTTGTATTTTCTGGATTTCCAAAATTTAAACAGTTTGTAATTGCAATGGGTTTTGAACCAGCAGCAATTAAATTTCTCCAATTTTCGCAAACTATTTGTTTTCCACCGGTTAAAGGATGTGCTTTACAGTAATTTGCAGATGAGTCCACTGAGACAGTAATTGCTTTATTTTTTCCATGTATTCTTATTATAGCTGCGTCTGAACCAGATCTTTGAACTGTATCGCCCATTACCATTTGGTCGTATTGATCTGTAACCCAACTCTTGTTTGTATAATTTGGAGATGATAAAATACTTTTTAACGCATCTTGAATTTTAATCTTTTTAAGAGTTTTAATATTAATTTTATTTTTAGGCAATTCTTTTTTAGTCCATTTTCTATCGTATACAGGAGCTTTAGTTGATAAAGCCTCAATAGGTATTTCACATTCAGTTTTATCATTATATTTCAAAATTAATTTTTTTGAATTGGTCGTCTTTCCTATTACAACGAAATCTAAATCCCATTTTTTAAATATTTTTCTTGCCTCATCTTCTTTATTATCTTCAAGTATTATAAGCATACGCTCTTGACTTTCTGACAACATCATTTCGTAAGGTGACATATTTATCTCTCTGCATGGGACTTTTTCTAAATTCAATTCTATACCTAAATCTCCTTTAGAGGCCATTTCTACACTCGAAGATGTTAATCCTGCAGCACCCATATCCTGTATTGCTATGATAGAATCTTTTTTCATTAGTTCTAAACATGCTTCCATCAATAATTTTTCAGTGAATGGATCTCCAACCTGGACAGTCGGCTTTTTATCCTCTGAATTTTCATCAAATTCAGCTGATGCCATAGAAGCCCCATGAATACCATCGCGTCCAGTTTTAGACCCAACATAAACAACAGATTTATTAATACCTTTAGCTTTTGAATAAAAAATTTTATTTTTTTTTGCATGACCCACTGCCATTGCATTGACTAAAATGTTTTCATTATATGTGTTATTAAACTTTATCTCTCCAGCTACTGTTGGTATTCCTATACAGTTACCGTAACCACCGATACCAGACACAACACCATTAAGTAAATTTTTTGTTTTAAAATGATTTGGTGAACCAAAATGAATGGAATTTAAAAGTGCTATTGGTCTTGCTCCCATTGTAAAAACATCTCTTAATATCCCACCAACACCAGTAGCTGCTCCCTGATACGGCTCAATGTATGATGGGTGATTATGACTTTCAATTTTGAAAATAATTGCATCTTCATCTCCAATATCAATAACTCCAGCATTTTCACCAGGCCCTTGAATAACTCTTTCCCCTTTAGTATGTAAATTTTTTAGATGATTTCTAGAAGACTTATAAGAACAATGCTCATTCCACATTGCAGAAAAAATACCAAGCTCAAGTATATTTGGATCTCTTTTGAGTAATTTTTTTATACTTAAAAATTCATCTGGTTTTAGACCATGTGCTTCAACAACTTTATTTGTTATTTTCATTTAATTAGTTCAATAAGCTTGAAAATAAATTTATTCCATCGTCATTTGAAATTAAATTATCTATCATTCTTTCTGGATGAGGCATCATACCTAAAATATTTTTTTTAGAATTATAAATACCAGCAATATTTTCTAAAGATCCATTAGGATTTGAGTCATAGTTTACTTCTCCTTTATCGTCACAATACTTAAAAGCAATTAAATCTTCATCGTTTAATTTTTTTAGATGCTGATTATTTGTAAAATAATTTCCTTCATTGTGGGCAATATTAATTTTTAATATTTGATTTTTTTTATATTTATTAGAAAAATTAGTTTTATTATTACTAACTTTAATATTTATATCTCGATTTATAAATTTTAAATTTTTATTTCTAAGTAAAGCACCACCTAATAAACCAGTTTCAATTAAAATTTGAAAACCATTACAAATACCTAAAACCAAACAACCTTCATTTGCAGCTTTTATAACTTCATTAATTATTAATGATTTTCCTGCTATAGCTCCTGATCTTAGATAATCTCCGTAAGAAAAACCTCCAGGTATGACTATCAAATCAGTTTTCGGTAATTTTGTTTCTTTGTGCCAAATCATTTGATTTTTAAATTGCATTTTTTCTAAAGCAATAGCTACATCCCTGTCACAATTAGATCCTGGAAAAACAATTACAGTTGAATTCATTTAATTATACTTACTTTGTATTCTTCAATTATTAGATTTGCTAATAATTTTTTACACATATCATCAACTTTTTTTTCTGCATTAGCTTGGTTTTTTTCGTCTATTTCAAGTTCAAAATATTTTCCTTGCCTAACGCTTTTTAGATTATTCATTCCAAGATTTTGTAATGTATTTTGAATAATTTTTCCTTGTGGATCTAGCACTTCATTTTTAAGTGTAACTGTGACGGAAAATTTCAATTTATTTTTTTTTGAATTTAATTGATGTAGCTTTACCAAAGTTAACTTCACTTATGTTTGTTTCTTCTGGCATTATATTTAATCTTCTGGCGACTTCTTGATAACCTTGAATTATGTTTCCAAGATCTTTTCTGAATCTATCTTTGTCTAATTTTTTTTCAGATTTTACATCCCAAAGTCTACAAGTATCTGGACTAATTTCGTCGGCTAAGATGATTTCATTTTTTTTTAAATCATTATTCCAAGCTTTTCCAAACTCAATTTTAAAATCTACAAGTTTGATTCCTATTCCTCTAAATAAACCCAGCAGCAAATCATTAATTCGAAGTGTAATTTTATCTATATGATTTATTTCTTCTTCTGTTGCCCAACCAAACGAATAAATATGTTCTTTTGAGATTAAAGGATCTTGTAATTCATCTTTTTTATAACAATACTCTAGCAAAGGTTTTTCTAAAACTGTTCCCTCGGTGATATCAAGTCTTTTAGTTAATGAGCCGGTTGCTATGTTTCTTACAATAAATTCTATTGGAAAGATTTCAGCTTTTCTTATTAGTTGTTCACGCATATTAAGTCGTTTAATAAAATGAGTTTTTACTCCACATTGAGAAAGGTTAGTCAAAATATATTCAGAAATTCTATTATTAAGTACTCCTTTGCCCTCCACTTTTGCTTTTTTTAAATTATTAAAGGCTGTAGCGTCATCTTTAAAGTGTTGAATGACTAACTTTTTATCATTTGTTTCGTAAATGATTTTTGCTTTACCCTCATATAACTTACTACCTTTATTCATACTTCAATTATTTTTTTAAATTTCTAGTGAAAATTATATTAATTTTTTTGGTATGATAACTAAAATTAAATAAGTTTTTAAGTTTATTAACAGGTATTTTGTTAGTAATTTTTTTATCTAGAACAATATTCTTATAAAAAGAAGAGTTTTCTTTCCATGATTTCATAGCATTTTTTTGAACTATTCCATACGCCTGTTCTCGAGTAAAACCTTTATTTGTTAATTCAAGTAAAACTCTTTGCGAAAAAAGAATTCCGTTAGTAATATTTAAATTTTTTAACATCCTTTTTGGGTAAATATTTAAGTTTTTTACAATATTATTTAATCTGGCTAATGCAAAGTCCAGCGCGATAGTAGCATCTGGTCCAATATTTCTCTCAACTGCCGAGTGAGAGATGTCTCTTTCGTGCCAGACTGCAACATTTTCTAAGGCAGGTATAATACTTGATCTAATTAATCTTGCTAAACCAGTTAAGTTTTCACTTAAAACAGGGTTTTTTTTATGGGGCATTGCTGATGATCCCTTTTGTTTTTTTCCAAAAAATTCTTCAACTTCTAAAACTTCTGTTCTTTGAAGATGTCTAATTTCAACAGCGAATCTCTCAATTGAACTAGCGATTATAGCAATTGTGGAAAAAAATTGTGCGTGTCTATCTCTAGGTATTATTTGAGTGGATATTGGCTCAACACTAAGTTTAAGTTTTTTTGCAACATAACTTTCAACTTTTGGATCTATATTTGCAAAAGTTCCAACAGCACCTGAAATTGCACAAGTTGAAATTTCTTTTATTGAGTCTTCTAATCTTTTTTTGTTTCTTAAAAATTCTTGATAAAAAGATAGCATTTTAAGTCCAAAAGTAATTGGCTCTGCGTGAATACCATGACTTCTACCAATGCAAAGTGTAAACTTATGTTTTAGAGCTTGTCTTTTAATTGAAACTAACAGCTGATCAATATCTTTTAATAAAATTTGACCTGATTGTTTTAATTGAAGATTAAAGCAAGTATCCAAAACATCTGAAGATGTCATTCCTTTATGGAGGTATCGAGCTTCTTTACCAGATTTTTCAGTAATTGAAGTTAGAAAGGCTATGATATCATGTTTTACTTTATCTTCAATTTGTAAAATTCTTTTTACGTTTATTCTTGCTTTAGATTTGACTTTTTTAACTACTCCTTTTGGAATAATTCTAAGTTTTTCCATTGCTTCAGCCGCAGCTAATTCAATTTCTAACCATATAGAATATTTATTCTGATCTTCCCAAATTTTTTTTATTTCTTTTCTTGAGTATCTGTCTATCATTAAAGTTGAGCCTCTAAATTAACTTTTTGATAAAGTAAAAATTTCATAACCTTCTTTAGTTACACCTATAGTATGTTCAAATTGTGCAGACAAGGATTTATCTTTTGTAACTGCAGTCCATCCATCATTAAGTGTTTTAGTTTCATGACTACCCAAGTTAATCATAGGTTCAATAGTAAAAATCATACCAGCTTTTAATTTTTCACCTGTACCTTTTTTTCCATAATGTAATACGTTTGGTTCTTTGTGAAATAACTGACCTATGCCATGACCACAAAAATCTTGAACAACAGAGAATCCTTCGTTTTCTACATGTGTTTGTATAGTTGCACCAATATCTCCTAAATTAATATCTTCTCTAATAATGTTTATTGCTTTCATCATCGCCTCGTAGGTTGTTTTAACTAATTTCTTAGCCTTTACTGATACGTTACCAACCTCAAAAGTTCTGCTTGTATCACCATGCCATCCATCTTTAAATGCAGTGACATCAACATTTATAATATCACCTTCTTTTAAAACTTTATTAGAAGGTACCCCATGACAAACCACATGGTTAGTTGATGTGCAGCATGATTTAGGAAATCCTCTATAAAATAATGGGGCAGAGTATGCACCTTTATCATTTATAAATTCATAACAAATTTTATCTATTTCGTCAGTTTGAATTCCAGGCTTAACCATTTTAGAAACTTCATCTAATGCTCCAGCAGCAATACTTCCGGCTATTCTCGATCTTTCAAAAGCTTCTTTATAATTTTCACTCATATATTCTTGAATTTTATCATTTGATTTATTTCTATTCCTTTTGCTGAAAATTTACAATCATAGCAAAGTATATTTAGTTTTTTCTTAACAGCTTTTACTAATAATTCGTTATAATCAGGATCAATATCTTTAGATATCATAAATTTATTACAATCATCTCTTTGAATTAAAAAAAGAAGATAAATATTATAGCCTTTTTTCTTAGCTTTAATTAACTCATTTATATGTTTGAGACCTCGAGATGTTACGGAGTCTGGAAACTCTGCAATTTTTTTTTTTTCGTGAAAGAGTAACATTTTTTACTTCTATAAAAGATTTTTGTTTTTCTTCAGTAACCATAAAATCGAATCTTGTGTTATCACCAAACTTTACTTCAGTCTTAATATTTCTAATTTTCTTAAAAGCATTTATTGATTTTTTTTGTAAACCTTCAAGCACAATTTTATTTGTAAATTGAGTATTAACACCTACTTTTGTATTATTTTTTTCAATAATTTGTAATGTGTATTTAAGTTTTCTATTAGGATTATTCGATTTAGTTAACCACACACGACTTCCTCTATTTAATAAGCCCATCATAGATCCAGTATTAGGGCAATGGGCTGTTTGAACACGATTATTAATTTTTATATCAACAAAGAATCGTTTGTATCTTTTTATGAATTCTCCTGATATTAATGTATTCTCAAAGTTCATTTATAATTATTTATCTATGAAGAAAAAAAACAAAAAAGTAAATGCAGCAATTTTAATTATTGGAAATGAGATATTATCAGGAAGAACACAGGATAAAAATACTATATTTATCAGCCAATGGTTGAATTCTAGCTGCGGAATAATAGTAGAGGAAGTAAGAATAATACCTGACGTTGAAAAAATTATCATAGAAAATATAAAAAAACTTTCACAAAAATTTAATTATGTTTTTACAACAGGTGGAATTGGGCCAACTCATGATGATATAACAGCAAAATCAATAGCTAAAGCTTTTCATATTGAATATGGTTTTCATAAAGAAGCATATAAAATCTTAGAAAGTTATTATGGAAAAAAAAATTTTAATGATGGTAGAAAAAAAATGGCTAAAATGCCTATTTTAGCTAAATTAATTTATAATCCTTCAAGTGCCGCCCCAGGTTTTATGACTAAGAATGTTATTTCTTTACCAGGTGTACCTTCAATTTTAAACTCAATGATAGAAAACTGTAAAAAATATTTGATTAGAGGATTAAAAATTCACAGTGAAACTTTAAATTTATACACTGTTGAAAGTAACATTTCAAAAAAATTAAACATTATTCAAAACAAATATAAAAAAGAAGTAAATATTGGTAGCTACCCTTTTTTCAGGCTAGGTAAAATTGGTGTTTCAATCGTAACTAGATCGACCTCAAAAATCAAATTACAAGAGGTAAATAAACATTTAAAAAAATTAGCTAAGATAAAAAAAATAAAAATATTAAAAGCTTAGATTAACTTAAAGACATCATGAACGGTGATAGTATTAATATCATCTGAGTCATATATTCCTTTACTATCTAAAATTTTAATATTATCTATAGTTGGAGAAAATTTTTTAGAATCTGTTGGGCCAAATAATACAATTAAAGGTATGTTTGCAAGACCTATCATATGCATAATTCCATTATCTATTGAAACAGCAAGTTTAAGCCGTGAAGATAAAGCTGTTACTAAAGCTGGACATGATATATTTGAATATAATTCCGGAAAAAGGGCATCAGGTACATTTAATTTAATTTTTTTAATTAAATCAGTTTCTTTCTTTTCTATAAAAAAAACCGGTTTAAGATTTTTTTCACTTACTTTGTTAGCTAAATCTATAAAATTTTCAACAGACCAACTCTTTTTTCTATAAACATTACCTTGTGTTAAAGAAAAACCAATATAATTTTTATCAGGCAATAGTCTTTTAGACTCCATTTTATATTTGTCATCTAATTTGTTTAAATTGAATTTTATAATTTTAATATTAATATTTAAAAAATTACTTAAATTTTGAAGATGATTTTTAATTAGGTAGTCTCCTTTGATAGTGCATAATTTAAATTTATACGTTGAAGAATAAAAATTATTATGGGGTATCTTTTTTAATATCAAAGTATTTCTTAATTTAGATTGTAAATCTATAATTAGATCAATTTTTCCTAATTCTTTTCTTAAAAAATTCTTTTTAGCAAAAAATAAGTGCCACCATCTAAATCCAAAATATCTAAGGTTTAAATTTAGAGTTTTTAATTGAATGTTATATTCCTTTAATTTTCCTTGATAGTGGTTCTCGTGAGCTCCAAGGTAAAAAAATTCTGAAGTTTTAAAGTGATTTTGCAAGCTGAGAATCAAGGTAAATATTTGTATAGAGTCACCTAAACCACCACCTGAGTTATATATTAAGATTTTTTTCATTAAATAATTATACTTTATAAGATTACTAAAATAATATAAATGTCATTAACAAATTTAATATTGTGCCCTCGTGGTGAAATTGGTAGACACAAAGGACTTAAAACCCCAAGGATACAGTAAGATTAGAGTCTCAGACAGTCTCAGGTAGTCCCAAAATATTATTAATCCTCATTTTATTATTTAGCTCTTCAATTAATGTTAGAAATTAAGGATAATTTATTTGTGCAAACTAGTAGACAAACTAGAAGACAGAGACGGAAAATTTGGTAAAATGTTCTAATGAAAAAACTTTTAAAATTGATAATATTAAATTTTACGTTATTATTATTTTTACATATTCCTTCACATAGCATTGAAATTACAAAAGATTTAAAACTTTTAGATTTATCAAAAGTTAATGAAGAAAGCTGTAGATATGCAGGGAGAGGCGCATTAACACTAAACAAAAATTTTTCAGATTTCATCCAAGGTTATGAGGAACCGTTGGCA
>PAFH01000024.1 GCA_002704145.1 Pelagibacteraceae bacterium
TATTTCGCGCTACTTCTAATGAGTCTATTATTAATTCTTTGTTTATTTTTTCTTTTTTAATTCTACTGAGCTCACCATTTAAAAATCCAAGATCGAAGTTTGCATTATGTATTATAATTTTTTTTCCTTTTATGAAACTTAAAAACTCATCTGCGATTTGATCAAACGTATCTTTATCTTTTAAAAGCTCACCTGAAAATCCGTGAATTTTAAATGCTTCTTCTGGAACATCTCTTTGTGGGTTTATTAGTTTGTGAAAGATCTTATTTGTGGGAATTAAATCTGTTGTTTCAATACAGGCTATTTCCACTATTCTATGTCCATCTCTGAAGGAAAGACCTGTTGTTTCAGTGTCGAGAAATACTTCACTCATATTTTTTTATTATATTTAAAAGTTGATTTTTTAAAACATTTAAAGAACTATTATTAACAACAATATAATCACAAAATTTCATCTTTTTGGTATCTTTAATCTGATGCTTGTCCAATAAGGAAAATAAATTTACAGAACCGCCATTTGATTTATACCTTTTTAACCTTAAATTTCTTTTTGATTTAATAAAAATCACTAAATCAAAATATTTAGAAAGTTTGCTTTCAATAAGTAAAGGAATTTCAAAAAATAATAGTTTTTTATTTTTGTTTTTTTTGGAAAAGTTAAACATTTTTTTTCTTACTATTGGATGAATTATTTTTTCTAATTTTACTAAAGTGNTTTTATCTTCTAATATTTTTTTCNTCACANTTTTGGTAAATTNTGAATTNANTGGNATATTAAGNTTTTTAGCAATAAGTCTTTTGAAATTATTTTNNGTNTATAATTTTTTTACATTCAAATCAGCGCTNAAAAGNGGGCCATTTCTNTCTGAAATAAATTTACTGGCAGTTGTTTTTCCNGATGCCAANGANCCTGTTATACCNATCTTAATCATTTTANTTTTGANATTAATAAATCAATTANCTCATTATCTATTTCTGGATTAANCTTATTCCATAAATAAAAAGATTTTTGCCCTTGGTAAATTANCATNTCTANACCGTTAAAGGTTTTAATATTTTNNCCTTTAAGATATTTTACAGATTTAGTTNCTAAAGGATTATAGATTGTGTCTATATAAATGGCATTGGNTTTTACACCCTCAAAATTGAATTCAAANTCANTCTTATTTTTTAGTCCAAGACTTGTCGCATTAATTATNACATCAAATTCTTTTATTTTTTCTTTTAATAANTTCCATTTTAAAANGTTTANATANCTAAATTTCTTCTTAAGAAAAAGAGATTTGTCATNNGTTCTATTAATTATCGANATATTCTTAATTTTTGATTTTTCTAAGGAAAAAATTACTGATGGAGAAACCCCTCCAGCNCCGATTACCAACGCCTTCTTATTTTCAGCNTCATTTAACTCTTTAAGATAAGCAGCTTGTATTCCAAANACNTCTGTATTTTCTCCAACAATNNTATTGGTCTCATCTAAATAAATTGTNTTAACNGAATTAGTGTGANGNGCATCATTAATAACTTTNTCNACCAATGAAATTATTTTTTGTTTNTATGGTAAAGTTACATTAATGCCGNTTAATTCACCATCTCTTATCCTTTTAACTATGTNCTTAAGATCTTTCTCTTCNGCACTTAANNGTGTGTANTCAGCNTNNATATTNTATTTTTTAAACCANTATTTGTGTAAGATTGGTGAAAGAGAGTGAGCTATAGGATTGCCGATTATTGCGAATAATTTTTTTTTCATGCGTCGTATTNTTTAATATAATTTAAAATCTGCTTTATAGGCAANCCCATAATNGAGTCTTGATCACCTTTTATATATTCAAAAAGGTCAAGTCCNTCAGCTTCTACCTGNTAAACCCCATATGCTAANAAAGTCTCNGTTTTAATTTTATNCAAATACTCTTTTANNTCTTTTTCACTAAGGTTTTTCATTTTTAGCTCTGATTGTTCTGANTGGTTCCANACCATTGCNCCATTTTTTGAAATACAAACTGANCTTATTAAGTAATGTTTCGAGTTGTTTAATTTTTTAAGAATNTNTAACGCTTCTTCTCTAGANTTAGGNTTATTAATTAATTCNTNATTTAAAGATATAACACTGTCAGCNCCAAGAACTAACCGATCAGGATATTTATTGCTTNTCTTCACAGATTTGAGTTCAGCTAAATTTTTTGAAACAACTAATGGAGTTGCNCCTTCAGCTAGTAATGACTCTTTTGCTTGATCTTCGTCTANTCCTGATATGACAACGTCNACGTNGACGTTNTTTTTTTCTAANATTTGCTTTCTNACACCACTTTTAGAAGCTAAAATTATTTTCATTTATTTTTTTTTATTTCATAAATTTTAAGNATNGAAGCAGCNGTTTCTTCAACGGATTTTCTAGTTACNTCAATAANTGGCCAATTATATTTTTTAAATAACNTTTTTGATTNTTCAATTTCGTCTTTAATTGCATCTAAATTTGTATACTCNTTAATTCTANTTTCCTTCATTATAGCTACTCGATTTCTTCTTATATCGGCCAGCCGNTCTGGGTCNGCCACNAANCCAATTACACATGTTTTATTTTTAATGGATTTTAAATCATCTGGTATTTTTTGATCCATTACTANCGGAATATTAATTGTTTTNTATCCTCTNTTGGCTANNTAAATTGATGTGGGNGTCTTGCTTGTTCGGCTNACNCCTAGAAGAACAATATCTGAATTTNGAACATCNTCTAATTTTTTCCCGTCNTCATGAGACATCGTAAATTGAATNGCTTCTATTCTTTTNTAATAATCNTCGTCCAAAACGTGCTGAGCNCTAGGTTTGTGTATAGCCTTTTGGTTTAATAGTTTTGAAAAGTTTAAGATCAAATTACCAAGNATTCCAAAACAAGGNACTTTGTNTTTTTCACTTGCGCTTGATATNTACTTTGCNAANTTTGTTTCAACAATNGTATAAAGAATTATAGAGTTTTGTAAATTTGAACATTCTTTTATAATNTTATCTATTTGTTGTTCNGTTCTGACAAAAGCGTACTCTTTTTTTTCNTAATCGAANTTAGCAAACTGTGATTTTAGNGATAAAAATATCCTATCTAATGTTTCTCCAGTTGAATCNGAAATAAGATATACATTGTATTTTTCGTTCATATCTTTGTTAATAAATATTTAATAAAACGCTTTTCTACATAACTATTAAATCTTGTTTAAAAAGACTAACAATAATTAACATTATTTTAACATTTTATTAGATGTTGATATTATAAATCCATAATTGTTTATAATCCTATTAAAAATGTTGAATTTATAGCATTAATTTCAAAATTTATTAAAACCCAATTGTATAAAACATGTATAAATAGTTATATTAGTAACTAACAGGACCTACTAAACATTCTATAATTTTAAACCTATTATATATATTATGAATACTCTTAAAGAAATTTTATTAAATAAAAATAATTCTTGTAANTCAGTTTGGTTTATGAGACAAGCAGGTCGTTATCTACCTGANTTTCGANAAATAAGATCTCAAAATAANAATTTCATTAAACTTTGTTTGAATAGTCAATTNAGTTCAGAAATAACTCTNCAGCCNATAAAAAGGTTTGATTTAGACTCAGCAATTATTTTNTCAGATATNNTAATTACACCCTATGCNNTTGGNCAGAAAGTTGAATTNATAAAAGATCAAGGACCNAAATTAGATGATTTTAACTTAGAAAAATTTCTTGATATTAGTGAAAGAGANTTTTTAAAAGAATTAGATCCTGTNTACAAAGCAATTGAAATTACTAANAAAAATTTAAATNGAGATAAATCTNTAATTGGATTTATAGGTGCACCATGGACTTTNTTAGTCTACATGCTNAATATTAAAGTAGATAAAAAAAANGTTGATTTNGATAAATTAAGAAAGNTTAGTGANAAAATAGAACAAATATTAAATANGNTAATTAAATTTTTATGNTTGCACGTTGAAAANCAAGTTAAAGCAGGNGNAGATGTGATTCAAATATTCGANTCTTGGGCTGGTTTAATACCACANAATANTATCAAAGATTATTGTTATANACCAAATGCNAAAATAGTAGATTTTTGTAAAAAAAATAAAATTNTAAACATNTGNTTTCCGAGGGGAATAAAAGAAAAATTTAAGGANTTTAATGANATCGTAAAACCNAATGGAATAAATATAGANTATGAAATAAANCCTGAGTGGGCCAAAGATAATTTAAGNAANGTAGTTATACAAGGNGGTTTAGATCCNAAAAGNTTATTAGAAAANGAANAAACAATGCTTNAGNGGAGCGACNAAATANATTCAAACATTTAAAGATATTCCTTATATTTTCAATCTTGGACATGGGTTACTTCCAGAAACAGATCCTGATAAAGTAAAAAAACTAATTGANTTTTATAGGANTTATTAATGANCAAANANCACCCNGANNTAAAATTTGGTAAAACTGGAGTANTAATAGTTAANNTAGGAACTCCNGACTCNACTAATTGGTGGGACATTAGAAANTATCTTAAAGAATTNCTTTCGGATAGAAGNGTGATNGAGGTNAANCCAATAATTTGGCANATAATTTTAAANCTTTTTATTTTGACTTTCAGACCATCTAAAACAGCACATGCCTACAAAAAAATTTGGTTAAAAGAAAAAAANGANTCTCCNTTGTTGTNTTACACAAGAAGCCAATCAGAAAAATTAAGAAAAAAAATTGGAAATGATAANTTAATTGTCGATTTTGCTATGCGATATGGAAANCCAAGNATTAAATCTCGTTTAAATTTNTTGAAANAGGAAGGNTGTGAAAATTTAATTGTTTTACCNTTATATCCNCAATATGCAGCAGCNACTACAGCAACAGTTTGTGATGAAGTTTANAGATCATTAATGAANATGAGGTGGCAACCAAGTCTACAAATAATACCACATTATGAAAGTGANAAAATGTATATAGAAGCTCTGGTTANATCCATCGAAANAAANATAAAAGAAATAAATTGGAAACCAGANTTAATTATTGCTTCATATCACGGAATTCCAAAATCCTATTTNGANAAAGGAGACCCGTACCAGTGCTATTGTCAGAAAACTTCAAGATTGATTAAAGAAAANTTTTCTGATGTTGAAATTCAAACTACGTTTCANTCTAGGTTNGGCCCGCAANAATGGCTACAACCTTATACTGANAAAACANTAGAATCCTTACCNNACCAGGGAATTAAAAACGTTTTAGTTATATGTCCGGGTTTCGCATCTGANTGTGTTGANACATTAGAAGAAATAAACATTCAAGGAAAAGAAAGCTTTTTGAAGAACGGAGGAAAAAACCTTGACTTAATACCATGTTTAAATGACAATANNGATCATATTAATCTTTTNGAGANACTTATAAAAAGATACNTAGTTTAAACAATATGAATTTTTATTTATTATTTAAGTCTTTACATCTTATCGCGGTTATTTCTTGGATGGCTGGTTTATTGTATTTACCAAGAATTTTTGTATATCATTCTGAGGCTCAGCATGACTCACAGAAAGAAATATTTGTCATTATGGAAAAGAAACTTTACAATTTCATTATGATGCCTGCTATGGGGTTATCCTGGTTGTTTGGAATTTTACTGATCCACTCATTAGGACATTCAATTTTTCTTGAACTATGGATGCAAATTAAAATAGTAGCAGTCCTACTTTTGACTCATTACCACTTTTATCTAAGAAAACATTTAAGGCTCTTTTCTTTAGGCGAGAACAACAAGTCATCTAAATTTTTTAGGATTATAAACGAAATACCAACAATATTATTGATTATTGTAGTATTTGTTGTTGTTTTTAAACCTTTATAAGGGGGGTTGAATTATTTCTATAAATATCTATATTTAGTCTACTTACCTACAAGTCAAATATTAATTTCATGAACTTACAAGAATTAAAGCAAAAGAACCCTGCAGAGCTTATCAGTGAAGCTGAAAAATTGGGCATAGAAAATCCAAGCACTTTAAGAAAACAGGAGATCCTTTTTGCGATCTTAAAAAAACTAGCTGAAAAAAACGAACAAATTACTGCAACAGGCGTTTTAGAAGTTCTTCAAGATGGCTTCGGTTTTTTAAGAGCTATCGAGTCCAATTATCTTCCTGGTCCAGATGATATTTATGTAAGCCCAAGTCAGATTAGAAGATTTGGATTAAGAACAGGAGACTCAGTAGAAGGTGAAATTAGAGGTCCAAAAGACGCTGAAAGATATTTCGCATTACTAAAGGTAAATAAGATAAACTTTGATAATCCAGAAAAGGGAAAAAACAAAATTGCTTTTGACAACTTAACGCCGCTTTATCCTAATGAAAGAATCAAATTAGAAGTAGAGACAACAAAAATTGAAAAAAAGCCAGACAACACCGCAAGATTAATTGATTTGGTAAGCCCAATTGGAAAGGGACAAAGATCATTAATTGTATCACCACCTAGAGCTGGTAAAACAATTATACTTCAAAATATTGCTCAATCAATAACTGCCAATCATCCAGAATGTTATCTGATGGTACTATTAATTGACGAGCGACCCGAAGAGGTTACTGACATGCAGAGATCTGTAAAAGGTGAAGTAGTTGCTTCGACATTTGATGAGCCTGCTTCTAGGCACGTTGCTGTTGCAGAGATGGTTATTGAAAAGGCAAAAAGATTAGTAGAACACAAAAAAGACGTTGTTATTTTACTAGATTCTATTACAAGATTAGGAAGAGCATATAACGCCGTGATACCAAGTTCTGGTAAAGTCTTAACTGGCGGTGTTGATGCCAACGCATTACAAAGACCAAAAAGATTTTTTGGAGCAGCAAGAAATGTTGAAGAGGGAGGCTCTTTAACAATTATATCTACAGCTTTAATAGACACAGGCAGTAGAATGGACGAAGTTATTTTCGAAGAATTTAAAGGAACTGGAAATTCAGAATTAATCCTTGATAGAAAAGTTGCAGATAAAAGGATTTATCCTGCTCTTGACATAACTAGATCTGGAACAAGAAGGGAAGAACTACTTTTCGAAAAAGATGATTTATCAAAAATGAATGTTCTAAGAAGAATTATCAGCCCAATGGGAACTATGGATGGAATAGAGTTTCTGATTTCAAAATTAAAAAACACTAAAAATAATTCTGATTTCTTCGACTCCATGAATAAATCGACTAATTAATATTTATTGAATAGTTTGGTTTTTAGTGTCCGTTTCGTGGAGATAAAAACTCATTATATCCTGTAAATTTTTTGCTTTTTCTTGAAGAGTTATAGATTCCAAAAGTTTTTGTTTTTCTTCGTTGGTAATAGGGGCGATCATGGCTAATGTATTGATTTTTTGTATTTTATCTAGTTTATCAAATTCTTTCCAATTTAATAAAATTCCGTTTTTTTTAAAAAACACTTTTACTAGTTCCATTAATTTTTTAATATCGATATCTTCAGAAGATGGTTTTAAATCTGAGTTGAATTTATTATAATTGACCTTAAACTCCCTGTATAATTTTGAATTATTTATTTCTTCCAATACTTCAAACCTGATCAATCCTGTTAGATTAATTAAGATCCGCCCATCCCCACTTTTTCTGAAGTCACTTATTTTTCCTAAGCAACCAACATTATAAACATCTTCCTTTTTTTTGTTTGATTGAATCATTCCTATTAGTTTATCTTTACGCATAGTATCATTTACCAAATCGAGATATCTTTGTTCAAAAATATTTAGAGGCAAGTTAGTATTTGGAAAATAGATCACCCCAGAAAGTGGAAAAATTGGTATTTGATTTGGNAATTTCTTTGTCATNTATAAATTATTTTATCTNAATTTTCATATATAAGCTCTTTTAATTTTTCTCTATTTTCATAGATATATTTAGGAAAAGTATTATCAATTTTCAATACCCTAAAGCTATAATCTCTATTAAACAAATCTTTTTTTTCAGCTATTTTATTCTTAATAGTTTCCATATTCTTAAATTTTTTATTGTTAAATTGTTGCTCAGAATAGGAATTTAGTTTCTTATAAATNCCTTCNGCAGTATTAACAGAGCTAAAATGCCACCCACCATNACNAATAAATTTGTCAAATCTGGGCTTGTAAAACTTGTAAAATGGTATTTTCCTTGCCTTTATTTCTCTTAACCACTGCGGCGATTTCAAATCTTTTTTCCTACACATTCTTGTTCCGTACCAACTAGGTTCAGTTATATTTAGTAAATTAAATTTAAGCAGAAAATTTTTTTGTTCAAAACAAACATACCTATCTTCCTCTTTAAAGTCGGATATTTTTTCAGGATTAGGTATTTCATCCAAATCAGATATCATAATTAGATCATTTGGGTCACATTTGGATAANCCTCTAATAAGTGCATTTCTCTGAAATTGNTCTCTNGCATGNGCAGTATGCCAATGTTTNTTGAATTTTGTTACAATTTTAGGCAAATCATCTATAACGATGTATTCTATTTTTTCTNNATATTTCTTAAATTTANTTANATCAAAATTTAACTTTTTTTCATTNCCAGCATGATCCANAGTTGCTTCACAAATGACAAATTTATCTACATAATTAAATAATGTGGCCAATCTAATCTCTAANATNAGATCTTCCTCNAAATAGTTAAAACAATCAATAATTTTCATAATTTGATATTGCTTGTTTTTAAAAATTTGTCTAGTTATAATCTTTAAAACAAGCGGGCATAGCTCAGTGGTAGAGCGTCTCGTTGCCAACGATATCTAAAAAAAACTCTTTTCTTACAAATCCATTAGGCTTAACAACATTATTCTTTAATATAAAATATTCATAATTTTTTGCAAGTGATAGCATAGGGGTAGATTTTGTCTTGTTTTAGTGGACTTAAATAAATTAAGGAATTGGATAATTAATATTTTTCTAAAAATCTTATATTCTTATAAATATTTTTAATTATGTAAAAAATAATTATACTTCCAATTATATCTCCTATGAAATATTGAAAAATTTGATTATTGATACTCCAATCTTTAATAAACAAATAATAAGTAAAGTTGACAAACAAACTATTAATTAAGGCTGAGAGGATTGAGACTAATATTATTGTTCTTAAAGTAATTTCTTGTAACCTATTATCTAACCTTTTTAAAAGTTTGATAGAAACAAAAACACAAAAAGTACTAATTGTCGAAGTTATAAGAATTAATAAGACAATGGTAGGATCGGTAAAAAATGCTGATAGACCATTAGAATAATGAATATATATCCCAGTAATAAAATGACCCATGAATAATCCAACTAAAATTTTAGAGCCAGCAATCAATGTTGCTAATACTCTTAAACCGTGAGGCAAATAAATAAGAGAAGCCGCTAAAGGTAAAGGCGAATCTTGTAGAACATTAAAAAAAAAATCCTGTAAAATAAATAAAATTACAAAGAGAGAAAAAACGAGAAAATTTGCATTAAATTTGTTTACCTTAAATAACATGTAACATTCTTACATCACATATAAAAAATTAGAAATATGAAGGAGAAAATAGCAGGTATGTGAAAAATGCACGATATTAAGGCCATAATAGCAATCATACCACTTGATATTTCTCATATATGATATTATCATTTATGAGAATATTACAATTAAAAGGAAAAAAAATGAAAAAATATATTTATACGCTCATATTTACGATGATAACTTTCTCTTTAAACGCAGAAGGTTTTTATTTTGGAGCTGGTCTGAGCCAATCTGATATAAACCAACATGAATATTCATCTTTAACTTACACAGCTAGCGATGATAAAGATACTGGATACAGATTTTTAATTGGTTTCGACTATAATGAAAGAATAGGTGTAGAAGCGGTTTATAATGATCTTGGACAAGCAAAAAAAACTGTTGACACCCCACAGTCATCTGAAACAGATGTTCAGTCTATTGCATTAGCTGGAGTAGTAAAATCAGATCCAATAAATAATTTCACTCTCTTTGGAAAAGTTGGTCAAAATTTATTGCACGCACATGATAAAATATCAGACGGAACAGAAAACGGTGTAACAGAAATTAACATGTACTACGGATTAGGTGTTTCATATGCTACAACCGATGGGATTGTGAGATTAGAGTACGAAGAATTTGGTACTGCTGGTGGAACCGATACCATAAGAAGTGATAGACCTGATCAAGTAGATCCAACTAATATATCTATTTCTTATACCAAAAAATTTTAAAATATTAATTAGCTAGGCTTATTATCCTATGAAAAAGTTTAGCTAATTAAAATGTGTAAAATAAATTGTGTTTTTTTTTTACAAAGACCCTTATTTACCAATTCTTTTAAACATCTATATTTTTGAGCTTTTGATAGTGTGCTTTGAGAATTTAGCAGAGAAAAAGATTTAACTTTTTTTTTCAAAACTATTTTTGATAAAGCCTCCAACTGAAATGTATTTAATTTATGAAATATTTTTTTATCTAAAGAAGGCAATTTATCAATTTCTTTAAGAACTTTCAAAAATTCTTTTTCCATCTAATGTATAAATTATCAGATTAACAAGTGATAGTATAGGGATAGAGATTGCTCATTAACCCCGTAAATGAGTGATAGTATAGGGATAGATTGTTCCACATACGTACACATCAAACCGCACCAATATATTTTTCATCATCTTGCTTTCTACGTTTTATGCGGTTAAACTTTC
>PAFH01000025.1 GCA_002704145.1 Pelagibacteraceae bacterium
GCTCTATTTAATGAAAAATTATTAAAAAAGTATTTCACAATTTTATCTTCAATAGAATGAAAACTAACGATTAAAATTTTTGTTTTCTTAAAAATGCTGGTATTTCAAAATCCTCTTCTTCATTATTTTCTTGAAAGCGATGATAGATCAGTTTTATTTGAAAAATATCAAAATAAAATTTTCAGACCATCAAATAAAGAAATTAAGATAAACCCTCCCTCCCGTTCTGCTAAACTTAGATTTGCAATTAGAAATGATGATCAATTTGTTTACCCTACAGAACTCAAAGATAAGTTCAAAAAATATCTTACTTTGGAGAATAATTATGTCTAAAATTAAATTGATTATTTCAATTTTAATTTTTTCTTTTTTATTAAGTGCTACCTCTATTTTAAAAACTCAAACTAGGATAATAGAAAAAAAAATTTATAATGTAGAAAACAAAATTCAAATACTAAAAAAAGATTTGCATGAAACACAGTTGGATTTCTCTTATGTGTCATCTCCTGGTTATCTCTCAAATAAGATTAATGAATTAAATATTATTGAATACGCACCTCTAGATCACTCAAGAATATATTTAGACTTCTCAGATTTTATAAACGAGAAAAATAAAGTTTCTACACTAAAAGTTAAAGATGAAAAAGAAATACAAAAAAAATAAAAATTTTAATATAAATCAAAGAAGCTTTTTCTTTGAGGATTTTCTAGAAACGAATCAAAACAATAAAAAAATTAAAGACTCAAATATTTCTCAAGATAGGATATATCTTCTTTTTTTTTTATTTTTTTCTTTAATAAGTATTTTTTCATTAAAGATTATATTTGTATCTCTTAAAAGCGTAGAGTTTAAAAACTACAACAACACCTCTTCTCATTTTACTTCACTTCGCAGAGATATAGTTGATCGAAACGGTACTATAATATCTAGAAACGTCAATTCTTTCCATGCTGCAATAAAACCAAATCTAATTAAGGATAAAAAAAATCTACTTTTAAAAATACAAATTAATTTTCCTGAGTTGAGGATAATCGATATTGAAAAAAAAATAAATAAAGGCAAGTATTTTTATTTAAAAAAGAGACTAGATCAAAAAGATAAAGAAAAGTTATGGTCTCTTGGAGAGAAGGGTATAATTTTTGAACCTTTTCAATCTAGAATTTATACTAATGGAAATTTATTTAGCCACGTTTTGGGTCAAGTCGATTATGACAATTATGGAATATCTGGAGTTGAAAAATATTTTGATAAACAATTGAAAAATAAAGAACTATTAAATGAGCCTTTAAAATTAACTCTAGATACGAATATACAACATATAATCAACGAAGAACTAAATGAAGCATTAAAGATATTTAAGGCCACAGGCGGTGCAGCTTTACTTATGGATGTTAATAATGGAGAAGTTTTATCTCTGGTTTCATTGCCTAATTTTGATATTAACAAACGAGCAGACATAGTTGATAAAAATTATATAAACAAAATTACCAAAGGTGTGTACGAATTAGGTTCAATTTTTAAAACATTTACTATTGCTTTAGCTTTAGAAAAAAACTTAGTAACACCCGACACAATAATCAAAAATATTCCTCAATCAATAAAATGCTCAATACATGAAATATCAGATATTAAAAAATTTCCAGAAAACTTATCTGTTGAAGACATATTAATAAGATCTTCCAATGTTGGCTCAACAAAACTTGCAACAAAAATTGGAGAGGAAGGGTACAAAGATTTTTTTAAAAAAACAGAACTTCTTGTATCTTCTGATTTTGAGATTGAAGAAATTGGTACTCCTTTACCTTTAAACTGGGATAAATGTAGATTAGAAACTATTTCATTTGGACATGGAATATCAGTGACACCACTTCAGGCAACGGCAGTATATGCGTCATTAACTAATGGAGGAAACTTAGTGAAACCAACAATTGTCAAAAAGACAAATTATCCATTAAATAAAAAAATTATTTCTTCAAAAACAAGCAGTCAGTTGAATAATATTTTAAGAAAAGTAGTTTCAACAAAAAAGGGTACAGCTAGCTTAGCTGATATTTATGGGTATGATATTGGAGGAAAAACAGGCACATCAGAAAATTATCAAGACAATAAAAATAACATGAATTCTTTTATATCTATATTTCCATCTTACAAACCAAGGTACGCCTTTTTAATAATGTTAGAAAATCCTAAGCCCGCTCCAGATTTAGTATATGATTTTCGAGGAGTTAAAACAAAAGTTAATAGAAATGAAGCAGGCTGGAATTCAGTGTATGTTGCTGGCAAAATTATAAAAAAAATTGGACCTATTTTAGCCATAAAAGATGAAGAGTTTTATAAAAAATATGTTGCTAAAAAAAATAATTAATAGATGTCCAAAAAATCTACAGAATCTTAAGATCAAAGGTTTAGCTATTAATAGTACAAATATTCGAAAAAATTTCATTTTTTTTGCGATTAAGGGAAATAGACATAATGGAGAATACTATATTAATCATGCAATTCGAAAAGGGGCCAATGTAATTGTTTGTTCAAATAATTGTAATTTCACTAGCAAAAAAATTTATGTAATAAAAACCAGTAATGTAAGAGATTACCTTAGTAAAATATGTTCTAAATTTTATAGATTAAAGCCTAAAAATATTTTTGCAGTAACAGGCACTAATGGTAAAACTTCCGTTGCAGATTTTTTTTACCAGATACTTTCAACGAACAATATTCCAGTAGCTTCAATAGGCACTTTAGGAATAAAAATTAAAGATAAGTTTTTAAAAACTTCACTTACCACACCTGATATAATAACTCTTCACAAAAGTCTTGAGAAAATAAAAAAAAAATATCAATAATGTCATAATTGAAGCATCGAGCCATGGTTTAGAACAAGGTAGATTAAATGATCTAAATCTTAAAGCAGCTGTTTTTACAAATTTAAGTCAGGATCATCTTGACTATCATAAAAATATGAAAAATTATTTAAACTCAAAATTAATTTTGTTTAAAAAGATACTGCCGAAAAAAAAACATATAATAACAGATAGTAAAATAAGAGAATTTCATTATTTAAAAAAAATCATTAAAAAAAGGGGACTTAAATTACTTGATATCAATAAAAAAGAATTAAAGATTGAAAATCTGCCGAAATTTTTATTTGGAGCTTTTCAACTTAAAAATCTACACATGGCTATTTTATTAGCTAAGTTATGTAAACTAGATAACATTAAAATTTATCAGTCATTAAAAAGAATTAAAAAAATCAATGGTAGATTAGAATTGATTAAAATATTTCCTAATAATGTAAAAGTTTTTGTTGATTATGCTCATACTCCAGATGCATTAAAACAAGTTTTAAAATCAATAGGAGAAGAAAGCAATAATAGTATTTCAATCGTATTTGGTTGTGGAGGAGATAGAGATCATAAAAAAAGACCATTAATGGCAAAAATATCAAAAGACTTTTGTAAAAAAATTTATGTTACTGATGACAATCCAAGAAGTGAAGATCCAAAAAAAATCAGAAAATTAATAGTATCTTATTTAAAAAATCGTGAATTTTATAATATAGGAAATAGATCAAAAGCTATCAAGTCTGCAATATTAAACGCAGAACCAAATGAAATAATTTTAGTTGCTGGAAAAGGACATGAAAATTATCAAGACTACGGCAGTAGAATAACTTTTATCTCAGATAAAGATATAATAAAAAAAATTAAAATTAGAAATCCGTATTTCGATTATAAAAATAAGAAGTATTTATTTAATACAAAAATAATGAACGAAGTACTTAAAGATAAAAAATTTTATAAGATTAACGGTTTAGCTATAGACTCACGATATTTAAAAGAGAATAATTTATTTATTGCTATAAAAGGAAAAAAGAAAGATGGAAATAATTTTATTGATAAAGCGATAAAAAAAGGTGCAAATCATATTATTTCAACAAAAAGAAACAGCAAATATCAAAAGAAAGTAACTAAGGTAACTAGTCCAATAAATTTTTTAAATTCATTTGCTAAAACTAAAAGAAAATATTGTAAAGCAAAAATTTTGGCAATCACTGGGAGTGCGGGAAAAACCTCACTTAAGAATATGCTTCAAAATTTACTACAAAATTACGGTAAAACATTTAGCTCACCATTATCCTATAATAATCATTTTGGAGTCCCTGTGAGTTTATCCAATCTTAGTTTTGAGGATAAATTTGGTATTTTTGAAGTAGGGATGAGTAAGCCAGGAGAAATAAATCAATTGTCTAAAATGATTAAACCCAATTTAGCTATTATTACTAATATTGCAGAGGCACATATTGAAAATTTCAAAAATATAAAGGGAATAGCAAAAGCTAAAAGTGAAATTATTAATAATATACAAATAAATGGAACAGTAATTTTAAATCGAGATGATAAATTTTTTAGTTTTATAAGCAATAAGGCCAAATCCAAAAAAATCAAAATTGTGTCTTTTGGAAATTCAACTAAATCAGATATTCGTTTAATTAGATTGGTAAGATCTAATAAGGAAAAAAAAATTTTAGTAAGAATACAAAATAAAAATTTTAGCATTAAAATCAAGGATGCAAATATCTATAATGTCCTAGCCTCCCTAGCAGTTCTACAGGAATTAAAATTAGATATTAAAAAAACCTTAAATATTTTCAAAAAATCTCATCTCGCCGATGGAAGAGGAAAAATTTTTAATGTTAAAAGATATCGAAAATTTTTCAAATTAATTGATGAAAGTTATAATGCTAACCCTCTTTCAGTTAAGAATGCTATCAAAAATTTCTCTCAAATCAAAAAAAGAAACTTTAAAAAATATCTTTTATTAGGAGATATGCTTGAATTAGGAAAAAAATCTAACGATTATCATTCAAAATTGTCTAAACTTATTAACAACTCAGATATTGATAAAGTCTTTGTAAAAGGTGAAAAAACCTTATTTACCTATAAAAATTTAAAAAAAAGAAAAAGAGGAAATATAATACAGTGTAATCAAGATGTTGACTTAATTTTAAGAAATATAATCGAGAATAAAGATTATTTAATGATAAAAGGTTCTAACGCAACTGGTTTACAAGATATTACAAAATCTATGATTAGGGGATTTTAAATGCTATTTAATTTATTAACATCTTTTGTTGAACAATATTCTTTTCTTAATGTATTTAAATATCTTACTTTCAGAACAGGCTTATCTGTTATTACATCACTAGTTGTTGTTTTTATAATTGGCGGGCCTCTGATTAAGATTTTTTCTAATAATATGATTTCTGGCCCAATTAGACAAGATGGACCAATAGATCATATTATAAAAAAGTCAGGAACACCAACTATGGGAGGTGTAATAATTATTATTGGAATGTTAACTAGCACTTTATTTTGGGCAGACTTAACTAATATATATGTTTGGACATTAATTTTTGTCTCTTTAAGTCTTGGTTTATTGGGTTTTACTGATGATTTATTGAAAATAAAATATAAAAATTCAAGAGGATTAAACTCTAAATTAAAATTCTTAGGTCAATTAATTATTGGGATCGTAACTTTATTCATTCTAATAAGTTTTTCCGATCATGATTATTTATATAACCTTTACTTTCCTTTTTTTAAAAACTTAATCTGGCAAATGGGGTTCTTTTTTATTCCGTTTGCTTTGTTTGTAATTATTGGATCATCAAATGCTGTAAATCTTACAGATGGGCTAGATGGTTTGGCAACAGTTCCTGTAATGTTGGTTGCTTTATCCTTTACATTAATTTCTTATGTGGTTGGGAATACTATTTTTTCAGAATATCTTCAATTGCAATACATTCCTGATGTAGGAGAGCTAGCTATATTTTGTGGTTCAATCGTTGGTTCTTGTTTAGGTTTTCTTTGGTACAATGCGCCACCTGCAAAAATTTTTATGGGAGATACTGGGTCTTTATCTTTAGGAGGATCTTTAGCTGCGATCGCGATTATAGTAAAACATGAAATAGTTTTAGCAATAATTGGAGGATTATTTGTTCTAGAAACAGTTTCTGTAATTATTCAAGTTATTTCCTTCAAATTGACTGGAAAAAGAATTTTCAAAATGGCTCCCATACATCATCATTTCGAGCAAAAGGGTTGGGCCGAGTCAACAATTGTAATTCGCTTCTGGATAATTGCAATTATATTAGCCTTAATTGGTTTAGCGACTTTAAAATTACGTTAGTGAATGTTTAATAAATTTTTTTATAAAAAAAAAGATTTTAAAAGTAATTCCTTTTTAATATATGGCTTAGGCTCATCAGGCAAGGGAGTTATCAAATATTTAAAAAAAATAAAGGTAAAAAATTATTTTTTGTGGGATGATAACTCAGAGATTAGAAAAAAAAATTTAGTGAATATAAAAGAAGACTTTAAAAAGATTATCAGAAAAGTTGATTATATAATTTTGAGTCCTGGGGTAAGTTTCAAGAAAGCTAAATATAAACAAGATCTAATATATTTCAAAAAAAAAATAATAACTGACATAGATTTATTATATTTAAGTAATAAGAAATTTAATTCTATCGTTGTTACTGGTACAAATGGAAAATCTACTACTAGTAAAATGATCTACCATCTTTTAAAAAAAAATAAATTTAAGGTAAAATTAGGTGGAAATATTGGCACCTCAATATTAACTCTTGGAGTTAAAAATAATGATTTTATTGTAATAGAGGCATCCTCATTTCAGCTGGCTTACTCAAAGTATATTAAACCAGACTATGCTTTAATTCTAAATATAACTAATGATCATCTAGATTGGCATGGGTCTAAAAAAAACTATGTTAATTCAAAGTTTAAAATATTTAAATTACAAAATAAAAAAAACTTCGCAATTCTAAATAAAAAATTTATCCATTTTTTTAAAAAAAGAAATTATTCAAGTAAATTAATCATTCCAAGAGAAAATGAATACAAAAAGGTAAAATTTAGAATAAAAAATGATTATTTAAGACTTAACATAAATTACGAAAATATGATTTTTGTTTTCACCTTAAGTAAATTATTAGGAATAAATACAAAATCTTTTATAAATACAATGAGCTCTTTTAAAGGCTTATCTCATAGATATGAAAAATTTTTAGAAAAAGATAATATTACTTTTATAAATGATTCCAAAGCTACCAGTTTGCAATCATCAAAATTAGCTCTTTCAAATAACAAAAATATTTTTTGGATATTAGGAGGATTACCAAAAGAAAAAGATAAAATAAATTTAAATTACTTAAAAAAAAATATCATTAAATCATATATAATTGGAAAAAATAAAAAATTTTTTAAAAAAATATTAAAGGATAAAGTAAATTTTACTACATCGTATAATCTTAAAGATTCTATTATTAAAGCCATTAAAGATATAAAGATCTTTAAAAGATCTAATAATATAATTTTATTAAGTCCAGGCGCAGCATCTTTTGATCAATTTAAAAATTTTGAGGAGAGAGGTGATACGTTCAAAAGATTAAGCAAAATTTATGCAAAAAAACTTATATGATTTTGAATTTAGAAATTATTGGAGAAACTTAGATAAAAAAATTTTTTTCAGTTTTTTGCTTCTGTTTTTACTAGGTCTGTTCTTCTCCTTTTCATCTACATCTTCTTTGGCCGGCGAAAGATTAAATAAAGCTTATTATTTTTTTTTTATAAAGCATTTAATATTCACAATTATAGCGTTATCTATTATGTTGTTTTTTTCGATCTTAGAAACTTCGTTATTAAAAAAAATTATCTTACCTGTTTTTATAGTTTTTTTTATTTTATTAGCCCTTGTTCCTATAATTGGAGTAGAGGTAAAAGGTGCTAAAAGATGGCTAGATTTTAATGTTTTAAGGTTACAGCCTATAGAACTTTTAAAACCTTTTTTCATTCTAGTAACTGCAAAAATTTTAACTTTAAAAAATTCGAAAAAATCGTTAATAAAATATTTTTTAAGCTTTCTTTTATTGTCTTCAATAATTATACTATTGATTGATCAACCAGATCTTGGTCAATCTATACTGCTTATTACAAGCTGGGTATCAACTGTATTCATTTCAGGAGTAAGTTTGATCTATATAGTATCTTTTTTCTTAATTTTTATTTCATTTATAACTCTTTTACTCTTTTTAATGCCTGAAAAGTTTGGATATATAATAAACAGACTGGTAACATTTTTTGATCCAAACAAAGGAGACAACTTTCAATCTTCCAAAGCTTTAGATGCAATCAAAGAAGGTGGATTGAGAGGACAAGGAATGGGAGAGGGAGTTTTAAAGGATAGAGTTCCAGAGGCTCATACTGATTACATAATAGCAATTATTTCTGAGGAGTATGGATCAATTATTTCTATTTTAATAATAAGTATATTTTTATACATATCTTTTAGAATTATTAAAAACTGTGTAGATAAAAATGATGAATTTTTAAAAATATCTTTATGTGGTTTAGCTTCGCTTTTAATTTTTCAAACATTTATACATATTGGAGTTAACACTAATTTATTGCCTACTACAGGAATGACATTGCCTTTCTTAAGTTATGGTGGCTCATCGTTAATTGGCAGCGCAATGTTAGCGGGACTAATATTGAATTATACGAAAACTAAACTGGATACTAATGAATAAGATAACAACAAAGATTTTAATTGCTACTGGCGGAACGGGAGGGCATATTTTTCCAGCATTAAGTTTAGCTAAACATTTAATTAATATTAAAAAATTGGAGGTAGAATTAACATCTGATGCTAGAGGACTAAAATATTTTAAAGATAAAGATTTGAAAATAAATAAAGTTTTAGCCACAACAATCGATAAAAAAAATATATTTAAACTGATTTTTTCGATGCTCACTATTTTCTATTCTATAATTTTAGCTATCATTCTTTTGTATAAAAAAAAACCAAGTTTAGTATTTGGAATGGGTGGTTATTCCTCTTTTCCGATTTGTATTGCATCTAAATTAATAGGAATACCTTTTATATTATATGAAAATAATTTACATATTGGTAAGGCTAACAAATACTTACTGCCATTTTCAAAAAAGATATTTGTTTCATTTGATGAATTAAGCGGTATTTCCGATAAATATAAATATAAGATTAATAAAATTGGAAATATTATTAGAAAAAATATAATTAATTTAAAATCAACTTCATTTAAAAAAGACAATAATAAATTTAAATTTTTAATTTTAGGTGGAAGCCAGGCAGCTAAAGTTTTTGCAGAAAAACTGCCAAATATTTTTAAAAAATGTATCGAACGTAAAATACCGCTAGAAATTTATCAACAATGTTTGCCCAGCCAAAGTGAGTTTTTAGAATCTTTTTATAAAAATTTAAAAATTGATTATAAAATTTTTCATTTTAGTGATGATATTTCAGAATATTTACTACGATCTAACTTTGCTATAACTCGGTCAGGATCTTCGATGTTGTCAGAGTTAGTAAATGTTAGAATACCCTTTATATCAATTCCTTTACCTTCTTCAGCGGACAACCATCAGCTTAAAAATGCAGTGTTTTATGAAAAAAAAGGGTTCTGCTTTTTGATTGAGGAAAAAAATTTAGAAAAAGATTTATTTAAAATAATTGAAAAAATACACGAAGATGGTTCTTTAATCGATACCATGGTAGATAAACAAAGACAACATTCTGACAAATCTGTATATGAAAATATTGATCAACAATTAATCGAGATAATGAATGAGAAATATTAGATTAGGACAAAAAGAAGTAATTCACTTTATTGGAATTGGCGGCATTGGTATGAGTGGATTAGCCCAAGTTATGAAAACCATGGGATTTAAAATTCAAGGAAGCGATCAAAACAAAAATAAAAGCACTACTAATTGTGTTAAGGCGGGGATCAAAGTATTTAAAGGCCAAGCTAAAAAAAATATAAAAAATGCTACTATTGTAGTTCGTTCGTCTGCAATTAAAGGTAATAATGTAGAAATTTTAGAAGCTCAAAAAAGAAAAATTCCTATTTATTCAAGAGCAGATGTACTTGCAAATGTTGTATCCCTTAAAAAGAATATTATTATAACTGGCTCTCATGGAAAAACTACCACAACATCTCTGGTTGCCAAGATTTTATCAGATCAGAAACTTGATCCAACCATTATTAATGGCGGAGTAATAAATTCTTTTAAAAGTAATGCAAAATTAGGTAGAGGAGAATGGGCGATATTAGAAGCAGATGAATCGGATGGAAGTTTTCTGAAACTACCTATTAACTACTCAATAGTAACTAATATAGATTTTGAGCACATAGATTATTATAAAAATTATAAAAATTTAGAAAATGCTTTCATAAAATTTATTAATAAAACTCCACCAATAGGAAAATCTTTAATTTGTATAGATAATAAAAATATTAGAAGAATAAAAAAAAGAATTAAAAATAAAAATATTCTTACATATGGCTTTGATAAAGAGTCAAATTTTTTGATAAGTAATGCGCGTTACAAAGTTGGAAATTCTATCTTTAATTTACAATATCGAAATATAAATAATGAAAAAAAAATTATTAAAAACATAAATCTTAAATTATTGGGTAAACATAATGTATTAAATGCTTCGGCAGCTGTAGCAGTTTGTGTTAATTTAGGTGTTAAGGTAAATATTATCAAAAAGGCTCTAAAAAACTTTTCTGGTGTTCAAAGGAGAATGACAAAAATTTTTACAAAAAACGATAATGAATTTTTTGATGATTATGCTCATCATCCTACAGAAATTTCTTCAATATTAGATGGAGTAAAAAAAGTTTATAAAAGTAGAAAAATTATTTCAGTTTTTGAACCACATAGATATTCGAGGGTATTGTCATTAAAACAAAAATTTTCTCTATCTTTTAAAGGTGCCGATTTAGTTTTAATATGTCCAATTTATGCTGCTGGGGAAAAGAAAAATCGAAAGTTTAAATTAATTAATTTTGCAAAACTCATTTCAAAAAAATCTAAAACCCAGGTAATAATTATTAAAGATCAAAGAGAATTATCAAATTTTTTTAAAAAAAACTTGATCAGTAATGAAATCGTAATTGGAATGGGCGCAGGATTGATATCTCAGTGGATGAGAGATTTAAGATACAGTTTATGAGTTTGAATATAAGCGAATTAAAAAAAAAATTTGGAAAAAGCTTAATTTTTAAAGAGAGCTTATCTAAGTATAGCTGGTTTAATCTAGGTGGACCAGCAGATATTTTTTTTCGACCAGAAAATAAAGTTCAGTTAATTATGTTCTTAAACACTATAAAACATCTTAATTATAAAATAAATATTTTAGGCGCAGGATCAAACATTTTGATAAGAGACTCTGGAGTAAAAGGAGTTGTTATTAAGTTAAGTTCAAAATTTTCAAATATAAAATTAATTAATAATGATACTATTGAAGTTGGAGCATCTATATTAGATAAAAAGGTATCTGAGTTTGCAAAAATTAATAATATTAGTGGAATGGAATTTTTGTCTTGTATTCCTGGATCAATAGGTGGAGCTATAATAATGAATAGTGGATGCTATGGAACTGATATGTCTAAAATCCTTCAATCTATTAATACTATTAATCAAAAAGGTGAAGAAAAAACGATAGACAGAAGTGAAATAGAGTTTTCATATAGAAATTCAAATTTACCTAATGATAACATAATAATATCAGCAATACTAAAAGGATCAATTTCTTCAAAGTCTTTAATTGAAAAAAAACAAAGAAAACTAATTCAAAAGAAAAAAGAATCTCAACCTAATCAAATAAAAACAGGTGGCAGTACATTTAAAAATGCAGAAGGTAAAAAAGCTTGGATGTTAATAAAAGAGTCAGGTTGTGATAAACTTTACGTTGGAGATGCTAAAATTTCTACTAAACATTGTAACTTTTTTATTAATAACGGAAAAGCAACATCATCTGACATTGAAGAACTTATAAATAAAGTTAAAAAAGAGGTTAAAGTAAAATCGGGAATAGAACTTGAGCTTGAAATTAAAATTATAGGTGATGAAAAATAATAAAATTTTAGTAGTCATGGGTGGCACCTCTGGAGAAAGAGAAGTAAGTTTGAAAAGTGGTCAAGCTTGTATCAAAGCCTTAAAAAAAAAAGGCTACAATGTGTCTAGTTTCGACCCAAAAAAAAAATCTCTTAATTTAATTAATAAAAGAAAAACTGATGTAATATTTAATGCTTTACATGGCAAAGATGGAGAAGATGGAATTGCTCAAAGTTATTTTGAGTACCTAAGAATACCATATACTCACTCTGGGGTTATAAGCTCCTATAATGCAATGAACAAAATTATATCTAAAGAGATTTATAAAGATAATAAGATAAAAACACCTTCTTATTTAGTTATAAGTAAAAGTAATTTTACTTGGTCAAAAATAAAAAGATCTATAATAGGTAATAAAATTAAATTTCCTCTAGTAATAAAACCAATAGATGAAGGATCAAGTATTGGAGTAAATATATGTAAAAACATAAAAGACTTAAATAAAGCTATAAAATTTCTTTTTAAAAAATATGAGCAGCTACTTTGTGAAAATTATATAGGAGGCCAAGAAATACAAGTAGCTGTATTGAATAGTATTCCATTAGGTGCCATAGAGTTAAAACCTAAAAGAAAGTTTTATGATTATAAAGCGAAATATCTTAAATCTGCTAAAACAAAACACATCATGCCTGCTAGTTTAAATAGACTTAAATATACAGAAGTTTTGAAAATTGCAAAAAAAGCACATGATGTTTTAGGATGTAAAGGAGTAACTAGGTCAGATTTTAAATTTTTCAAAAATCAATTTTATCTTCTAGAAACCAACACTCAACCAGGCATGACAAATTTATCATTAGTTCCAGAAATAGCTAATTATTGTGGAATATCCTTTGAAAATTTAATTGAAAAAATATTGTATGATGCTGGATTGAATAGATGAAGAGATCTTTTTTTGGCTTATTCATTACCTTTATTTTATTAACAACATATTCACCAAAAAAAGAAGTAATTAGTAAAAGTAGCTTTACTATTAAAAATATTGAGATTTTCAATAACTCAATTTTAAGCAAAGAGGAAATAGATAATAAAATAAATTTTCTATATGAAAAAAATTTGTTTTTATTGAACTTAAACGATTTAGAAAAGAATTTAAAAGAATTAAACTTTATTGAAAGCTATACATTAAAAAAGGTTTATCCAAATTCGTTAAAAATTTTTGTTAAAGAGATAGAACCTGTAGCTATTTTACAAAATAAAAAACAAAAGTTCTACATATCAAGCAAGGGAAAATTTATAAATTTTTTATTTTTAGAGAAATATAAAAATTTACCAACAGTTTTTGGTTCTGGTAGCTCTTTTTATTCTTTGTATCAGAATCTGATAGATATAAACTTTCCTATAGAAGAAATAAAATCTTTTTATTCTTTTGAAATGGGCAGATGGGATTTAAAAATGACAGAAGATAGAATAATTAAGCTACCTGCTAATAATTACTTATCAAGTCTTAAAAATTTCCTAGACTTTAAAAATAGTAATAATTTTGATGATTATAAAATTTTTGATTACAGAATTAAAGATCAACTAATATTGAATTAATTTATGCAAATAAAAGATCCTATTCTTTTTGTCGAAATAAACAATAAAGAGTATAATTTTGTAGCAGGATCTTTTGATGAAAATCAGAATTTTGAAATTATTGAAAAGATTACCTCAAATAATGAAGGTATAAATGAAAATAAAATAATAAATATAGATCAAGCAAGTGAAAAAATAAAAAAAAATATTGAGATAATTGAGAAAAAATTAAACTTTGTATTCAAAGAAACAACTATTCTTTTAGAAAATTTTGATTTTAATTGTGTAAATATTTCCGGATATAAAAAGCTTAATGGTTCTCAAGTATTAAAAGAAAACATATCTTTTATTATAAACTCAATAAAATCATTGATTTTATATAGTAACCAAAAAAAAAGTATAGTTCATATTTTTAATTCAAAAAATATTTTAGATAATGTTATTATAGAAAATTTACCCATAGGGTTATATGGGAATTTTTATTCTCATGAGCTCACATTCTTTTTAATGGATACCAACGATTTGAAGAATGTTAAAAAAATTTTTTTAGAAAATAATTTGAAAGTAAAAAAAATTTTTTTAAAACAATTTGGAGAAGGGGCACAACTAATAAAAAATTATAGCAACGAAACCTTTATTAGGATTAAAATTAATGAAACGAAAACCGACTTAATATATTTTGACAAATCAGCATTTAAATATTCTGAAAGTTTCAAGTTTGGTACTGATATTATTTATAGAGATATTCAAAAAATTTGTTCAATAAATAACGACACAATAAAAAACTTTCTATCAAGCATTCCATTTAATAAGAACACAATTGATGAAACTGAAATTTTAGAAAATAAATTTTTTTTGAATACTTCTTTTAGAAAAATAAGAAAAAAACTTATTAAAGAAGTTGCTGAAGCAAGAATTTATGAAATAATAGAAATTATTTTAAAAAAAAATATTAATATAAAAAGTTTTCAAAATAATCCACAAATTTATTTGGCTATTAAAGACTCAAAAATTGAAGATAATTTTAGGGAAAAGTTTAAATCTTGTCTACTGAACCACAAATACTCCGATTATAATATTATTGAAGATATAAACCTAAATGAAATCATAAGTAGTATCGCTCATTTAAGCTTTTATGGTTGGAAAAAAGAGGCAATACCGATCACTCAAACTAAAAAATCTTTAGTTACAAGGGTTTTCAAGTCTTTATTTGGTTAGGTATCTGTTATTTTTTGAAACATTTGTTGTTTTAATTCCTTTCTAACAATTTTGTATAAAATCTGATGCTTCAATCAAATCAAAAAACCATTAAAGAAAAAATTAGCTTAAGGGGCATTGGATTGCATAACGGGGTTGAGGTAAGTTTAACTGTGAAACCCTCAAAACCTAATACTGGAATAGTTTTTAAAAGAGTAGATATTAATAATGATAATATTATTGATGCAAACTTTAAAAATGTAGTCGAACCTATTTTATGTACTAAAATTAGAAATGAAAGTGGCGTTACGGTTTCAACCGTTGAACATTTGATGGCTGCTTTTTATGGAGAGGGCATTGATAACGCTTTAGTAGAAGTTGATGCATCCGAAATACCAATTATGGATGGATCAGCAGTAGATTTTGTGGACGCTATAAGATCTGTAGGTCTAGAAGAACAAAAGGAGCCTAGAAAATTTATAAAGGTTTTAAAAAAAGTTGAAATAAAAGATGGACAAAAATTTATTTCCATTGAGCCACTGAATCAAGATTTAATAATTGATTTTGAAATTATCTTTAATAATCCGTTAATAAGAACTAGAAGAAAAGAATTCAAATTTAGTAATGACGATTTGACAGCAATATACAATTCTAGAACATTCTGTTTATATGAAGAAATTGATAATATTAAAAGAATGGGCTTAGCCAAAGGAGGCTCATTAGATAATGCAGTAGTTGTTCAAGGAAGCAAAATTCTTAATGAAGATGGATTAAGAAATAGACACGAGTTTGTTTATCATAAAATACTAGACTGTTTGGGAGATATCATGCTTTCAGGCAATCGTATATTTGGTCATATTAAAACCTCTCAAGGCGGTCATGCTTTAACAAACAAATTACTAATGAAATTTTTTTCAGATAAAAACAACTGGAGATTAGAAAATTTCGATAATATTGAAAAACAAAATCAAGATTCTTGTAAAAATCCTGTAGCTATCGGCGCTTAATATCATATAAATTTACCATTCAAGTTTAATTTGTTATTAATTTGCGTATGTATCTAAAAATAATTTTAATTATATTATTAAGTATTTCTTTAAATTCATGTTCAAAAAAAGAAGCTGAATATGAACCGAAAGAAAAAAATAGTCCATACAAGCTTTACAAGGAGGGACTGAAAGCTTTCGAAAAAGGAGACTATTTTTTTGCTGAAAAAAAATTTACTGAGGCAGAGCTAAATTTTAAAATTGTCGATTTTGCTGCCAAATCTGCAATTATGTCAAGTTATTCTCTTTACGGAATAAATTTTTATGATGATGCTTTAGCGAGTCTAGAAAGATATTTGAAAAAATACCCTGCTGATGAAAATGTCATGTACGCGCATTACTTAATAGCAATTATTCATTACGAACAAATTTCTGACGAGAGAAAAGATTTGGAACCTCTCTTAAATGCAAAAAAAAAAATAATTTTTTTTTTAAAAGAATATCCTGATACTGATTACGCGATAGATTTACAATTTAAAAATGATTTAATTCAAAATCAGTTAGCCGCAAAAGAATTATATGTTGCTAAATTTTATATAAAAACTCAGAAATGGATACCAGCTATAAATAGACTGAAGGTTATAGTTAAAGACTATCAAAACACAATATTTATTGAAGAAGCTCTTCATAGACTTGTAGAGATATATTATTATCTAGGGCTAGAAGAAGAGGCTCAAAATTATGCAAATATACTAGGATACAATTATAATTCTGGCGAATGGTTTGAGCAGTCATATAAAATTTTAAATAAAGATTATCAAATAATAAAAAAATCTAATTTAGAAAAAAAAGAAAGTGGGTTTTTTAGGAAAATAATCGATAAAATCAAATAGTGTACTTATATGGTAAAAAAATCAGAAATAATTAATCATTATAAAAAAAAAATAGATGATTTAAAAAAGCACAATAAATTATATTTCGAAAAAGATAGACCATTACTATCAGATGCACAATATGATAAATTAAAAGAAGAAATAAAAAATTTTGAAGTTGAATATACCTTCTTAAAAAAACTAAATTTAAATAAAATAGTTGGTTCTCCACCATCTAATAAATTTAAAAAGATTAAGCATTTGAAACCCATGCTTTCTCTGTCAAATGCTTTTGGCAAAGAGGATATGATTGATTTTATAACTAAAATTAAAAATTTTTTAAATTTAAAAAATGAAATTAAAGAATTTTCATCTGAGCCAAAAATAGATGGAATATCAGCTACTTTAATTTATGAAAATGGAAATTTAACTAGGGGATTGTCAAGAGGTGACGGTATTACAGGGGAAGATATTTTAGCTAACTTAAAAACAATAAAAAATATTCCTAAAAAAATTAAAGGTAATAATATTCCTTCTTTAATTGAGATTCGATCTGAAATATATATTGGAAAAAAAGATTTTAAAAAATTAAAAGAAAATTTTGCTAATCCAAGAAATGCAGCCGGCGGATCTCTTAGACAAAAAGATTCGAACGAAACATCAAAAATACCACTAAGATATTTTGCCTACGGTTTTGGTTCCGTTAAGCCGATGATATTTTCTACTCAGGATGAATTTTTAAAAAAAATTAAAGAATGGGGTTTTTTGACGAACCCATTAAGCAAAATAGTAAAAAATTTGAGTGAGATCGAAAATCAACACTCTCACATTGACTCTTTAAGATCTTCATTAGATTACGATATCGACGGCATAGTTTATAAAGTAAATGATATTAAGCTGCAATCAAGATTAGGTAATACTGCTAACTCCCCTCGTTGGGCAATTGCTTACAAATTTTCTGCTGAAAAGGCAATTACTAAAGTAAAAAATATTATTATTCAAGTTGGAAGAACTGGAGCTATAACTCCAGTCGCAAAAGTTGAACCTGTAAATGTAGGTGGTGTAGTTGTTTCTAATGCCACTTTACATAATGAGGATGAAATCGAAAGGAAAGATATTAGAATAGGGGACATTATTCAGATTCAAAGGGCTGGAGATGTTATTCCCCAGGTAGTATCCGTAGACATCTCAAAGAGAAAAAAAGAAAGTAAAAAATTTATTTTTCCAATTAAATGCTTATGCGGCTCCCCTACAAAAAAAGAATTAAGCAAGAGCACAAAAAAAGAGGACGCAATTAGAAGGTGTGTAAAAGGTTATGATTGCAAGTATATAGCTAAAGAAAAATTAAAACATATAGTTTCCAAAGAAGCATTTAATATCGAAGGCCTGGGAAAAAAAGTTGTTGATCAATTTTGGGATTTAAACTTGATTAAAGAACCATCAGATATTTTTAATTTAAACTACAAAAAAATTGAAAATCTTGAGGGATGGGGTAATTTATCTATAGATAATTTGAAAAAGGCTATTTCCAAAGCCAAATTAATCAACTTAGAAAAATTTATATATTCGATTGGTATAAGACATATTGGTCAAGAAAATGCTAAAATTCTTGCAGCTTTTTTTATTTCTATAAAAAAATTTTCTCAACTATTTGACAATAAAAAAAGAGAAAATATTTTAAAAAACTTAATCGAACTTGATGGCATCGGCGAGACACAGATAGAAGCAATTAAATTTTTTACTTCTAACAAAATGAATGCAAAAATAACAAATAATTTAATTAAACAATTAAAAATTAAAGATTATTCTATAAAAAATCCAAGCGGTAAATTTTCAAATAAAAAACTCATGTTTACGGGAGGTTTTCAAAATATGAGTAGATCTGAGGCAAAATCCATAGCTGAAAATAACGGAGGAAAAGTATTGGGCTCAATATCTAGTAAATTAGATTTTTTAGTGGTAGGAAATTCCAAACCGACAAAAAAGAAGATAGATCAAGCTAAAGAATTAAAAATCAGAATAGTTACAGAAAAAGAATGGAATGAAATTTTAAAGAGATGAACAAGATTTTTTTAATTCTAAAACTTCCTCTTTATTCATAAAATTTTTAAGATTGATAAAGACTTGTTTATGATAGCTGTTTATCCATTCTATTTCTTTTTTATTAAGTAACGTTTGATTTATTAGTTCTTTATCGATGGGTGCCATCGTCAAGTTTTCAAAATATCTTTTACTTTTAACTTTCTTAACATAAATAAGATTTTCTATTCTTATCCCAAATTTATTTTTTTCGTAGTAGCCTGGTTCATTTGATAGCACCATTCCCTCCCTAAACTTAATTTTATTATTTTTTGAAATTGCATGTGGCCCTTCGTGGACATTAAGAAAATACCCAACACCATGTCCGGTTCCGTGTGAGTAATCTAAACCAATTTGTTTTAAATATTTTCTAGCCTCTTTGTCAATATTTGAACCAGACGTACTTTCTTTTAGTTTAAAATCTGCAACTGCAATATGCCCTTTAAGAACCCTTGTATAAATATTTTTAATTCTAATATTTGAATTATTTAGTGAAATAGTTCGTGTTACATCTGTGGTTCCAAATTCGTATTGTCCTCCGGAGTCAACTAAATAAACATCTCCTTTTTTTAATTTTTTATTTGTTTTTTTTGTGGCTCTATAATGAATTATTGCTCCATTCGAGCCTGTTCCAGAAATTGTTGGAAAACTTGAAAATTTAAATTTTTTATTTTTTTTTCTAAATTCAAATAATTTTTGTGAAGCACTCATCTCGGTAATTTTTTTTTTGTTAAAATTTTTTTTCAACCAAAATATATATTTTGTAAGAGCAACTCCATCGTATATATGTGCTCTTTTGATATTTTCAATTTCTTTTTTATTTTTAATAGCCTTTAAATTATAAATAGGGTCTTGAAAATTTAAAATCTTATTATTTTTTAAAATGATGTTCTCAAAGTGGTATGAACATGTATTTTTGTCAATTATAAACTTTTTTTTATAGATTTCTAAGAGGTTTTTATCGATTGATTCTATATTTAAAAATTTAATTTTTTTAAGTTTTTTTTTAAAAGATAAAGATATTTTTTTTAAATCACAAAAAAATTTTATATTTTTATTTTTGTTAATTAAAACATAACTGTATGGAATCGGCGTATATGACGAGTCTTTTCCTCGGATATTTAGTAACCAAGCATTATTCTCACTTGATGTGATAAATTGAAAATCAGCTCCCTTTTTTTTTAAATTAGATACAATTTTGTTAATTTTATATTCATAATAATTACCTACTGAATGTCTCGGCAAACTATAAAACTTATTTTTGTTTTTCTCATTTTTTCTTTTCCAAATATAATCAATTAGATTATTATCTAATGGTTTAAATTTACAATTATTTTTACTAAAAAAAGTGTTTAGTGTTTTTTTTGTATATAGTTTAGGATCAAAACCTATAAGTAATTTTTTATTTTTAAGAATATTATTTGGCATTTTTTTTGGAATATTAATTATTTTAAAGTTTTTTCCACTTTGATTTATTGCTTGCAAAATATATCTGCCATCAACAAATAAATAATTTCTATCTCTTAGTATTAAAGAAAAACCGTAAGACCCTGAAAAATTAGAAATATAATCTAATCTATCATTGTGATTAGGTACGTATTCTCCAAAAAATTCATCGTTTTTTGGGATTAAATATCCGTCAATATTTTCTCTTTTGAAGACTTGTTTTAACCTTTTTATTTTTTCCATTTAAGCATTTTATTTTTTTTATATCTATCCCATCCTGGACTTCTATATTCTTCATCAAATTCTATTGAATTGTCTTGGTTAAATTCAAAATCATCTGTTTCAGTTATTCCCATTTCATTTTTTTCAACACTTTCATCTGGAATTTCACTAATAAATCTTGAGGGCAACGCATCTATCCAATCTCCATGAAAGGCTCTTTTCATAGCAAAAGATATATAAGCTTCTTTTTTAGCTCTAGTTATTCCTACATAAGCCAATCTTCTTTCTTCCTCTAAAGCAAAATCCCCTTTTTCTTCTAAAGATTTTTGGTGAGGAAATAAGCCCTCTTCCCAACCTGGAAGAAACACAACGTTGAATTCTAAACCTTTAGCAGCATGCATTGTCATTAGATTTACTTTTGCACCTTCCCATTCTTGGTCTATTGACGTAGCCAAAGCAACATGTTCTAAAAAACTTTGTAAGCTATCATAATCTTGCATAGCTCTTAACAACTCTTTTAAATTCTCTAATCTATTTTCATTTTCTAAGTCTTTTTTATTTTTGAGCATTGAAGAATATCCTGACTCATCCAAAATAAGTTTTAGTAAATCATAATGTTTCATATTTAATGAGTCTTTACGCCATTTATGAATCATATTGAGTAATTGACTCAATGCAGTTTTTATTTTTGGTTTAAATTTCCCTAACTCTATAATTTTAGAAATAGAATCCTCCAGACATAATTTTTTATTTTTACCGAAATTATAAATTTGATTTAGCGTACTTTCACCAACTCCTCTTTTTGGAGATCCAATAACTCTTTCCAGCGCTAAATCGTCAAATTTTTGATTAATAATTCTTAAATAAGATACAGCATCTTTAATTTCTGCTCTTTCGTAAAACTTAATTCCTCCCAGAACTCGATATCCAATACCCAGCTGAAGAAACCTTTCCTCAAATTCTCTAGTTTGGTAAATCGCCCTCACTAATATCGAAACTTCATTTAAAGAATATTTTTTTTTAATTTTTTGTTCAATTAAATCACTGACACCTTGTGCTTCCTCTTTTCCAGTTCTGTAACAATTCAGTTTTACTAATTCTCCTTGATCAGCCGAAGACCATAATCTTTTTCCTACTCTGTTTGAATTATTAGAGATTAAACTTGACGCAGTTTCTAATATGTTTTTTGTTGATCTATAGTTTTGTTCCAGTTTAAATACTTTACAATTTTTATAAATTTGATCAAATGTTAGAAAATTTTTTATTTCAGCTCCCCTCCAACTATATATTGACTGATCATCATCGCCAACACAGCAAATGTTTTGACTCTTATTGACTAATAAGTTCAGCCATTTATTTTGAATAAAATTAGTGTCTTGGAATTCATCAACTAAGATATATTTAAAATTATTGTTATATATTTCTCTAATATCTTTATGTTCTTCAAAGAGTTTAACACAAAATAAAATTAAATCCCCAAAATCATATGCATTTAAGTCCTTGGTTTTGTTTTGATATATCTCGTAAACTTTAAAAATTGATTTAATTATTGAACCCGATTTTTCTAATTTTATGTCTTGTGGTAAAAATCCTTTATTTTTCCATTGATCTATATGATACATAATTAACTGAGGAGAAAATTTTTTAGCATCTAAATCCTCTGCTTTGACTATGTTTCTGATTAATTTTTTTTGATCATCTGTATCTAAAATAGTGAAATTACTTTTATAACCTAATGCCTCTGCATGTCTTCGTAAAAATTTTACACTTGTTGAATGAAATGTTCCTAACCAAGGAATTGCATTAGAGCTCCCTTTAACATAATTCATAACCCTACTTTGCATCTCTTTGGCTGCTTTGTTAGTGAAGGTCACACACAAAATTTGATTAGGCCACGCTTTTTTTTGGTTTATAATATGTATAAGCCTTGTAGTAAGAACTTTTGTCTTACCTGATCCCGCGCCAGCAACAATTAAGTTTGGACCTTCAGTGCTTAAAACTGCTTCCTTTTGTTCTTTGTTTAATCCTTCAATTAATTTATCTATGTTGTTCATATTAGAAAATTTCATTTATACACTAGTTGCAAAAATATAAAAATGTTTAATAAATCTTTTAAAATAATTAACAACCAGAGCATGATTTTTTTTAAATCTTTTTTCTTTTTAAGGTTTGTATTTGCTATATTTTTTATTTCTACTTTACTCTTTTTTTCAATACCTAAGCTTTTTGACTTTAAAAAAGATGAAAAAATTGTAAAAATTTTTTTAGAAAATAATTATGATTTAGAAGTCAAAAATCTTACATCTATAAATTATAACATATTTCCATCACCAAATTTATCTTTACAAAACAGCAGTTTTAAAGTCAAAAACTACCCAATTAATTTACAAACAGAGAATATGAAAATTTTTTTAAAATTTAAAAATATTTATAATTTAAGCAAGCTAGAGCCAAAAAAATCGTATTTAAAGAGACCAATTCAGATTTGGATATAGAATTGACTAAAGAATTATCTAATTTTTTTCAAAATTTTGATTATAAGCTTAAGATAGAATCTCTAAACATAAATTTTCAAAAAGATGGTAAATCCATATTTGAAATCGAAAAAATTAATTTTTCAAATTATGGCTTTAAAAGAAATAAAATTGAAGGAATTTTATTTAAAGAGAGGTTTATTATTGATTATTCAAAAAAAAGAAACAATTTTAATTTTAAAATTAATGATTTAGGAATAAAAGCTGTATTAGATTTAGAGCAAAATAATTTCAATGACTTTTTGAAAGGTATAATAAAGATCAATTTTTTAGAAAGTTTAATAAAGTCTAATTTTAATTTAAAAAAAGAACAAATAGATTTGACAAAAACAAACTTCAAAAATAAAGACTTATTCTTTACTTTTGACAGCGTTATAACATTTAATCCTTATTTTTTAACAAAATCGAATATTGATATTATATCAATTGAAGATAGTTTTCTAAAAAAGATAAGTTTTGAAAATATTCTTCTTAAGAATGAAATTATTAAAAAATTAAATAGTGAAAATGTTGTTAAATACAAAGCAAACAAATTCTCCAAAGGGCTTATTAAAGATTTTACTTCTAAAATAAATTTTATAAATGGAAATTTAATATTTGAAAGTATTTCAAAGATAATTGGTGGAACAATAAATTGTAAAGGAGACATCCTTTTAATTGACTCATACCCTCGTTTAAATTTTCAATGCTCAATAATATTTGATAATACGAAAAATTTTTTAAAATCTTTTTCTATCGCTTCAAATGCTAACGTAAATGAACTATTTTTTGACGTCAAAGGCTCAATAAATATTTTAAATAATAAGATTAATTTTGATGAAATTATAGTGAACAAAGAACAATCGTTAAAAGAAAAAGAAACTAGATATTATAAGCAAATCTTTGAAAAATTTTTGTTGGATGAAGGATTATTTTTTATAATAAAAAAGTCTAAAGTCAAAACTTTTCTTCTTGAATTAACTTAAGATTATTTTGGCCTTGTCATTTTGATTGGACTCATAATTTTATCGTATTCCTTCTCATCAATAAGTCCAGATTTGATCACTTCATCCCTAAGTTTTGTTCCATTTTTGTAAGCTACTTTAGCAATATGAGCCGCTTTATCATAACCAATCTTTGGGGCTAGAGCGGTGACTAGCATAAGTGAATTATCCAAAAGATATTTAATTCTTTTTTTATCTGCCTTGATACCTTTTACACAATACAGAGCAAAAGTTTTTGCTGAGTCGCTCATTATTTCAATCGATTGCAAAATGTTATGTATAATTAATGGTTTGAAAACGTTTAATTCAAAATGTCCATGGGAGCCAGCCATAGTAATACCGTTATGATTTCCTATAACTTTTACACAAACCATTGTTACTGCTTCCGATTGTGTAGGATTGACTTTACCCGGCATAATAGATGATCCGGGTTCATTGGTTGGTAAGATTAATTCTCCATAACCTGCTCTAGGACCGGACCCCAAAAATCTGATATCATTTGCAATTTTCATTAAACAAACTGCCGTAGTATTAAGCGTTCCAGAAAAATTGACAATTTCATCGTGAGCGGCCAATGCCGAAAACTTGTTACTAGCTGGTTTGAATGGAAGTTTTGTTATTTTACTTATTTCCTTAATAATCTTTTTATCGAAATTTTTTCTTGTATTTAAACCTGTTCCTACAGCTGTACCACCTTGAGCTAAAAAATAGAGTTCTTTTAAAGCATTCTCAATTCTATCAATACATTTTTTTAATTGTGAGTGATAACCAGAAAATTCTTGTCCTAATGTTAAAGGCGTTGCATCTTGTAGGTGAGTTCTGCCAATTTTTACAATATTTTTAAATTCTTTAGTTTTTTTTAATAATTGCTTCTCTAATAATTTTAAGGAGGGAATTAATTTTTCATTAGCTTTTATTGCAATTGCAATATGCATAGCAGTAGGAAAGACGTCATTTGTAGATTGGGATTTATTTACATGATCATTAGGATGTACTGGTTTTTTTGATCCCATTTTTCCTCTCATCATTTTAATAGCTCGATTAGCGATTACTTCATTTACATTCATATTTGTTTGCGTGCCAGAACCAGTTTGCCAAACTTTTAAGGGAAAATGTTCATCAAGTTTCCCTTTCATCACCTCTTCAGCAGCTTTAATTATGTACTTACTAAGCTTAGGACTAAGATCACGATTTTTCGTATTCACAATTGCAGCTGCTTTTTTAATAACAGCTATCGAGTGAATTACTATTGGTCTAACAAGAAAATCACCAATGTCAAAATACTTATTGGATCTTTCCGTTGATGCACCCCAGTACTTATCACCAGGTACTTTTATTTTTCCTATACTGTCGAATTCAATTCTATTTTTCATTCACGATTCTTTAGTTATAATACACTTAAATTATAGAATTTATATGGAGAAAATATGACAAACTTTGAGAGTGTAAAAAAATTTATGCTAACATTTGGTCAAGAAATAAGAACTAAAGCTAGTTTTCCCGAGGACAAAATAGTTAGTCTTAGACTTGATTTAATTAAAGAGGAATTATTAGAACTTCAAGAAGCAACGAAACAAAGGGATTTAAAAGAAGTCGCAGATGCTTTGACAGATATTCTCTATGTTACTTATGGCGCAGGCCACGCTTTTGGAATAGATCTAGACAAATGTTTCCAAGAAGTTCAAAGTTCTAATATGAGTAAATTAGGTAAAGATGGAAAACCGATTTATAATGAAAAAGGAAAAGTTATGAAAGGTCCAGATTATTTTAAGCCTGACCTAAGTAAGTTTGTTGTAAAATGAAAGAAAACTATTACTGGATATTGGTTGGAATAGCTCTTGGTCTTCTTATTTATTTAGCAGATAAATATTTATTTTAATATTTAAGATTGCACCCTAACAGTTCTTTTTCTCTTTTATCTTATTTAAATGTAATGATCTCTCTTTAGCTGCTTTCGTTGCCTCTTCAATATTTTTCATTGTCATTCCATAGCCAGGAAGAAAAAATAATATAGCACCCACATTATGCGCTTTATCCATTTTTTTTGCTTGCTGAGCTTCGTTTGCTAATTCATTTGCTCTAGCAATCTCGTTACTTAATTCTTGACAACTTAGCTTATTATCATTTGGCCCAATAACATTAACTACTTCAGGAGTTGCACAAGAATAGCAAAATAAAAGCAAAAAGATTGATGAGAATAATTTTTTCATAATTATTAATAATTATACCAACTTTTTTTTATGTTCCACAATATGTTTTATAGTTTTTGTTCATTGATTTTGGAACAGTTTGATAAAGCGCGGTTTGGGACGTCATTTTGTAAGGATTCGAGAATATTTTTACCATTTCTTCAATTTTAGTTTGATCATTGTTGTCTGTTAAATCAGATAAAGCCTCTTCAACTTTAAAGTTCCTAGGAATGATAAGAGGGTTACTCTCTTGCATAAGTTTTAAAGAATTTTCAAAACTATTATTTGACATTTCAAGTCTCTGGTTCCATTTTTTCTTCCAATTGTTAAAGCTTTTATCTTTATAAATTTCATCGCTTTGTGAAAGCTTTCCCATTAGATGACAAAAAGTATTTGTATAATCTACTTTGTTTTTATGCATCCAGGTTAATAATTCTAGTATTATATCTAGATCATTTGGACTCGTTCCTAAAATTCCTAATTTTTTTTTCATCATTTGAATCCATTTTTTTTTGTACTTTTCTGAAAAAGTATTTATTACTTCAGAAGCAATCTCTAATGCTAAATCTTTATTCTTATTGATTAATGGTATCAAAGATTCTGCAAATCTTTCTAAATTCCATTTAGCTATAGCAGGCTGATTATGATAAGCATAACGACCATAAAGATCTATAGAACTAAAAACTGTTTTAGGGTCATAAGTATCCATAAAAGCACATGGACCGTAATCAATAGTTTCACCCGAAATAGTCATATTATCAGTATTCATCACACCGTGAATAAAACCAACTCTCATCCAATCTATTATTAAGTCTATTTGCTTATCTAAAACTTTATTAAGCAATTCCTTAGCCGGAGATTTCAAATTTTTAATATTTGGATAATGACGTTGAATAGTATAACTAAATAATTTTTCAAGATTATCTTTTTCTCCAGTAATCAAAGCATATTGAAAAGTTCCTACTCTGATATGACTAGACGCCACTCGAGTTAATACTGCTCCTTGCAGTTTTTTTTCACGAATAACATTTTCACCAGTTTTTACTAATGCTAGGCTTCTTGTTGTTGATATATTCAAACCGTGCATAGACTCACTTATAAGATATTCTCTTAACATTGGTCCTAGAGCAGCCCTTCCATCCGCATTTCTGGAATATGGAGTTTTACCAGACCCTTTAAACTGCAAATCATAACGTTTTTTATTTTGTGCAATAACTTCTCCAATCATAAGTGCTCGTCCATCGCCCAAAATTGTAAAATGTCCAAATTGATGACCAGCATAAGCCTGAGCAATGGTTTGCGCTCCATTTGGTAATTTATTGCCAGAAAATATCTGTGCTAATTCTTCTTTTTTTAATTTTGATAAATCTAAACCTAATTTTTTTGAAAGCTCATTGTTAAAAAAAACTAATTCAGGAGATTTAGAGTTGTCTGGTTTTAATTTAGAGTACATTTGTTTAGGTAAATTTAAGTAAGTGTTCTCAAAATTCCAATTGATTTTATTTTTTAAACTATTAATCATATTTAGGGGCGTTCTGTAGAACGACCACTAAATCATTTTTAACAGAAAAAAAGGAGTTTTGGAAACTTCTTCGTAAAAACTTCGTAGTAAGTTTTCATTATTTGTCAGATTTCTTGTATTGGTTCTTCATAGAAAAAGAAAACACAACTCCATCTAATAATGAGATTTTTTACACAATATCTCTAGTATAGAACTTCAACCGAACATTTGTGATATTTAAATATTTAATTTTATTGTTTTTTTTGTGATAAAGATTATTTATTATGTATTTTAATCAAAATAACAACTTTTATCATGGAATAATGTTTCATCATTTCCACGATGATGGAATTCACACAAAAGGTCAGGGTTCAATTGATAAAGATGATTTCTATAAAATGATAAATTTTATAGGAAGAAATAATATATTAGATGCCGATGTGTTTTATGAAAAATTTAAGAATAATAAACTTAAAAATAATGAGGTTTGTCTAACTTTTGATGATGCTATAAAATGCCAAATTGATATTGCTTTACCTATTTTAGAAGAACTTAAAATTAAAAGTTTCTTTTTTGTGTACACTTCAATGTTTCAAGGCAAACCAGATAATTTAGAATTTTTTAGATATTTTAGGATGAATTATTTTAAAAGTGTTGATGAATTTTATGATAGTTTTTATGAGGTTTTAGATAAAGATTTGAAATCCTTTTTTGAAAAAAATAGTGATAAAATTAAAGAATATAAAATTAAATTTCCTCATTATTCAATATCAGATATTAAATTTAGATTAGTTATGGATGTTTTTTTAACAAAAGTTCAGTATGAAGATACAATGTTTTCAATGTTTAAAGAAAAACAATTTAATCATAATGAATATTCAAAAAAACTTTTTTTTCAAAAAAATGATTTACAAACACTTGATAATTTAGGACATTCAGTTGGTTTACATTCCCATAATCATCCAACATTATTAGAAAAATTAAGTTACGATGAACAAAAAGGTGAATACGAGAATTGTTTATCTTCAATTTCTAATATTTTAGATAAACCTAAAAATGAAATCAAATGTATGTCCCATCCTTGTGGAAGTTATAATGCTGATACATTAGAAATTTTAAAAGAACTTGGTATTGAGTTGGGATTTAAACAAATAATGTCCATTGAACCAGAAAAGGGTATGAAAAAAATTAATAATTCTTTTTTAGAAATAGCAAGACAAGACCACGCTGATATATTTAAAAGAATGAATTAATGAAAATTACCTTATTTACTTCTAATAAGAATAGACACAATTATTTAATCAACTTGTTATCAGAAGTGTCTGATGAACTTTATGTCATTCAGGAGTGTGGCACTATTTTTCCAGGAATAGTTCCAGGTCATTATCAAGTATCTCCAATTATTAAAAAATATTTTGAGCATGTTAATAATGCTCAATCTCATTTGTTTAGCAATTCATATGTAAACAATAAAAAGAAAAATATTAAAATTTTACCCATGCTTTCAGGAGACTTAAATCAATGCTCAATGAATTTATTGTCAGATTTTTTAAAAAGTGATGTTTATGTTGTTTTTGGTTCTAGTTATATAAAAGGTGAACTTGTAGATTTTTTAGTTAAACAAAAAGCGATAAACATTCACGCTGGTGTATCACCATATTATAGAGGAACTGATTGTAATTTTTGGGCACTATATGATGACAATCCACATTTAGTAGGAACAACAATTCATTTACTCTCCAAGGGATTGGATAGTGGTCCAATGTTGTACCATGCCATGTCTAATCTAAAGTCAAATCCTTTTGAGTATACTATGTCTACCGTTAAGTCAGCGTTTCACTCTATTGCTGAAAGAATTAAAGATGGTTCTATTTTTACAATTAAACCTATTTTTCAGGATAAAATTAAAGAGGTAAGATATTCAAAGAAAAGTGAGTTTAGTGAAGAGTTGGTGAAAGAATATTTTGAAAAGAAAATCGATTTAAATAGTAAAAAATTTGATAACTCTTTGTTAAAAGAACCATTCTTTTTAAATAATTAAAACCTACTCTCTACATATAGTCTAATCAAGTTTTCAACTATATTTGAAATTTTTCTCATATCTTTATCATCGACATTTTTTAAATGAATAATTCATAATTAAAGTGATTAATTGAAAATTGTTTCAAAACTTCGTAGTAACTTCGTAGTAAACTTCGTAGAAAGGTTTTTAATAAAAATTATTGATATAATTTGAGAAAATTCAAAAAGAGGGGCGTTCTGTGCCCCCCCAGACCAAATTTATATTATCAAACATAGGTTATAGCAATACTTCACTGAAAACTTCACTGAGAGTTTGACCATATTTCTAAATCCTTGCTTCTCGACTTCACTGAGATTTGGGGTTAAATTTATTCAAATGATTAGATTGGTTTTAATTATTATTTTATTTCCTATTAATTATACACTTGCAGATGATAATATCTCAAAAGATCCAAATCATTTATCAAGGGGATCATTTGGAAAAGCGTATGGAATTATCGAAAAATTGAAAAATAAAAATGCATATCAAATAATAAAAGACCCAACAGGATTTTCACCAATAGAAGAAGTTGAGATGTTTTCACCAAAAAAAGGTGATTGTTCTGATAGCAAACATTGGGGAAAAAGGGGAGGAGGAGTAACTGATTGTAACAGTGGTAGACAAAGAATAGAGGTTTCTCAAGGATCAAAGGATGGAGTTAGAAAAAGGTCATTAAAAAAAGATCCTAAAGAATATTGGTATGGTTATTATTTGTTTGTACCTAAAAATTTTCCAACTGATGATGAATATAATGCTCCAACAATAAATCAATTTTTTGCTTTTAATAAAAATACCAAAGGAGGTTTTGCACCTTTTCTTTCAGCAGACTTATTGAATGGAAAATTAACGAGTTTTGGTGATACAATTATTGAAAAAGACAAACTTAAAAATAAATGGCATAAAATTGAATTTCATATTCGTTGGTCAATTAAAGATGATGGTTTCGTTAAAATATACCATAATGATAAATTAAAATCAGAAACTAAAAATTTTATCACTATGCAAAAAGATTATGTATTTGCTAAGTATGGAATTTATAATTCTAGAAATAATTTTATAATATATCCCTCAGACTATGAATTTCCTGATCAAACTATTTATTTTGCAGGTTATAGTATTTCAACTAAAAGAGAGAAATTAAAAATTAACAGAAATTAAGATAAAGTAGGGGCGTTCTGTTGCCCGGCATTAGATAAGAAATTAGCATATTTGCTCACTTATTAAAACTACTTCGTTGTAAACTTCGTTGTCAAAACGACCTATTTTCTTTTGAGTTGGTTTTTTGATCTATTACTTCGTTGTAAGATTGGTTAAACTTATTTAATGAAAAAACTATCTCTATACGTTTTTCTAGTTTTGATGTTTTCTCTTTTTACCTCATATTCCTTTGCAGGAAAAAAACATAAAATTTATAAAAAATTACCGTGCAGTTTTAATGGAGTGAAAGTTGGACCATCTGCTACTCCTTATAAGGATAAAAAAATTAGAAGACATAGGTGTTCTCCTAAAAGTTCTGGATATGTAGGAAAAAAAGGAACGTCAATTGAGGCAAGTTCAAATAAGTATAACCCTAAATCAAGTGGAATCCCTGTGGTAGCAATTACAAATATGACTTTGTACTCTGCAAAGAATTGGGGAGTTGAATATGGTTGCGCAAGCGGTTCGCGGTTGGGCGGGGGAAAAGGACAATGGGGAAATGTAAACATCTTAAATCCTCAAACTGGAAAAAAAGAGCGTTGTAGCAATCCATTTGATGGCGTTTCACTTTGGTTTACTGATGACAAATATGGAAATACTATAAGATACTATCACTTAAAATCTACAACACTAGTACCAGGTTTTAACAAAGGTAAATGTAAAAAACCTAAATTTGGAAACTTTGAAGAAATGCAAAGCAAAAATTTTTTTGATACATCTCAACCAGAAAATTGCGGAGGAATAAAATTTTATAAAGTTAAAAAAGGAGAAGTAATAGGAAAAATGGGTTATGCTGGTAATTCACACTTTTCATTAGGCATTGGTTCAAGAAACTCTTCATCTAATGAAAATAATGAAATTAAAGACACAGATGACTGCAAAGGAATTTACAAAAGTGCCCATTGCTACAATGTAGGTCCAATGTATTTAATTGCACCCGAAGATCGTTTTAAGTGGGAAAACCTTCCAACGGACTCGGATGCCTATCTTTTTCCTGTAATGTCTAAAAAATATTTAAAAGAAATTGGGTATTACGATTAGAAAGGGGCGTTCTGTTGCCAGGTGCCGTGAACCGTTTAACGTTATACAACAATTCTGGATCATAAAAAACGGCTATTTCTTTGCTGGGTGAGTCCGTATTGTGTCCAACGGTGTGAAGGGTTATGCTGAGTCCAATGAAAAAATTTGATCTTAAAAAAATTGAAAAGGTAGAAATAAGAAATATTTGGGAAAACGAGGGAACAGAATTCACTCCTTGGTTAGCAAAGGAAGAAAATATTGAATTATTAGGATCTGCTATCGGAATTGATTTAGTTGTGGAAGCCCAAGAGAAAGTCGTTGGACCATTTAGAGCAGACATATTGTGCAAAGATGAAGCCAACGGAAATTGGGTATTAATAGAAAATCAATTAGAAAAAACAGATCATAAGCATCTTGGGCAATTATTAACTTACGCAACTGGATTAAACGCCGTTACGATTATTTGGGTTGCAGCTAAATTCAACGAGGAACATAGAGCTGCCTTAGACTGGCTAAATAAGATAACAGGTGAAGACTACAATTTCTTTGGCGTTCAGATTGAAGTTTTAAAAATAGGTGAGAGCATGGCACCTAAATTTGATCTAATAAGCAAACCAAACAATTGGTCCAAAAGAGTTTCATCTGCAGCGCAAAAAATTCAAAGAGAAGGGGTTGGCGAAACTGCTCTAACGCAATTAGCTTTTTGGGACAAATTAGTTAAAAAGATTGATGAAAAAAAAGATTCACCCTTAAGCAAACGAAAACCAAGACCTCAACATTGGCACACTTTTGCTATAGGTGTTTCTGGAGCACATATTGGAGCTGTTATAAATTCTAAACAAGACAGAATGGTTTCAGAGCTTTATATTATGAATGATAAAAGTATTTTCGAAAATCTAGAAAAACAAAAAGACTCCATTGAAAAAGAGTTAGGAGAAAAGCTAGATTGGCAGCTACTTCCATCTAGAGCAGCATCTAGAATTAAATTAGCAAAAAGTGGAAGTTTAGATAACGAAAAGGAGTGGGACAATCATGCCGAGTGGTTTATAGAAAAATTAGAAAAATTTTATTTCACTTTTAGCAAAAGGCTTAAAAATCTAGAGGATTAATGAAAAAACTTTTAGTGATCGTGGTTCTGTCTCAATTGAACCTAATTTGCGCCTAAGTTAAATATTAAAAAAGTTTAGTGATAAAAATCTTAAAGTACTTTTTCTTCTCTATTTTCCTTTCATTTTTTATTGCAATTGTTTTAGCTTTAATTTTTGTACCTGAAGATCGCGAATGGATTAAATGTTCAGATGAAAAAGATCTATATAGATATGTTTATAACGGCTGGAAGGTAGATAAAGTTATTAAAGATTATAAAGGCGAATATCCTCAAATATACCTATCAAAAAACGATAGAATAAAAGCATTGAACTTCGGGTGGAGATGTTATTATCTTGAAGGTGCGGAATTAAACTTTAAACAAAGTGCCTTTAATGAAAGATACAAATAAACACCCAAAATTTTTTTTTGATAATTTGGATAATTTAAAAAGGGAACCATATAGAAATGTTATCCAAAAAAATATTAAAAAACTTGATGAAAATAAATTTATGGGTGCGCTTCGTTTTGAAATTCAAAACTTCCCAAAAAACGCTCAAGATGATTTAACACCATCAGAAGCAAAACCTTTTTATCTTGGGCTTGGAGCTGTTTTTAAAGATTCTGACTGGTGGAAAAATTCTTCTATACATGATGCCATGGTATTTTTTCATAGTGCAGCAAAATTATGGGTACCATATTTCACTAAAAATTATCCTTCTTTTCCAAAAAAATTAACTCAAAAACAAAAAAATGAAATGTTCGGTTTATATCAAATTTGTACAATATATATTTCGTGGAACGCAATGAGAGAGAAAAAATTAAGAGTGCTTATGGGTATAAAGAAGGGTATATTTTTAACCTAATGGTTTTTGGAATATTTAGAAGTATAAAAAAATCAACTAAGTTAGTTAAGATTAGTCGAGTTCTTTCTGATGTATCAATGGATTTTGACATGAATTCAATGTTTAAGAAATCTAGAGAAAAAGAAAAAGCAATAGAAGATCTAATAGAATTAGCTTTTGAAGATAAAAATAATCAACCAATTATAAAAAAATACAAGATAACTAAAAAGATTATGAAGAAAAAGTATCACGATCTATCTATTAACGGAGCTGGTCAAGTAGTTAGAAATCATTGGGTAGCTGCAAGTGCTTTAGTTTATCCTCAAACATTAAGTTTTGTTTTTGATAAAAAACATAAAATTAAAGGACGAAAGATGGCTTTTTTTTTAATAGATTATTTTGAACAAAATAAAACTGGCCAAGTTTTAGATTAAATTCCCCCGCACTCTAAATTTTCTTTTCTCACTGTGCCACCAGTGTGCCCACTTTTTTAAAAACTATTGTTTAACGGGAGTTTTGAGTCTTTAGAAGGGGCGTTCTGTTGCCAGGTGCCCCAAACCCCGTAACTTAATTAACTAAGTTAATTAAGCTGCAAGTGCATAACTTTCGTTAGCATTTATAAATTG